>NZ_DAIUBO010000215.1:0-6597 GCF_036846665.1 Amaricoccus sp.
CTGGCGCACCGCCGTCTCGACGGGAAGCCGGATCTGCTCGAGCGCGAGGTCCTCGATCACCGCATCCCCGCCACTCTGCCGGAGCTCTTCACGCAGCCCATCCTCCTCGGCCGCCTCGCCGGTCAGGTCGCGGAAGAGCACGAGCGCCGAGGCGTCGGGCAGGGGCGCGACCAGCATGCGCAGCGCACGGCCGTCGTGCATCGCGATGGGCGCGGTCCAGCTGCCGCGGGTCTCGGCGGCGGTGGCGAATTCGGCGAGCCGCGCCCAGGCCGGACTCGGGTCGCAGCGCGCCGCCCAGAGGCCGGTCATCTCGCCCACCCCCGGCCCGTCGAGCCGTTCCATCGGCTCGAGGCCCCAAAGCTGCTCGAAGGCGGAATTGACGAAGACCAGGCTGCCGGAGGCGTCGAAGACCGCCACCGCCTCGGTCAGCCGGTCGAGGGTCGCCTGGCTGAGCTCGAGTTCCGAGCGATACTTGCGCTCCAGCATGATCGAGGTCGAGATGTCCTCGAAGAGAAAGGCGAGCGCTCCCTGCGGATGCGGCCGCCCGGTGACGCGGAAGACCTTGCCCGAGGGCAGCACCCAGTTCTCCTCGTAGGTGCCGTCGCGCGCGCCCTCCTCCAGTTCGCCGAGCTTGCGCCGCCAGGCGGCGAAGTCCTTCTGTTCCGGCATCTGCCGGGTCTCGCGCAGGCGTTCGAGGAAGTCGCGCAGGGAAGGTCGGCCGGCGAGCCAGACCGCGTCGATCTTCACCAGATCGGTGAGCGCGGGGTTGAAGAGGCCGAGGCGGCGGTTCTTGTCGAAGACCGCGAGGCCGATGGGCAGATGCGCGAAGGTCTCGGTCAGCGTCTCGACGAAGCGGCGCAGGCTCGCCTCGGCGGCCACCAGGTCGTCGGCCTCCAGCGCATAGCCGATCGCTGTGCCGCCGGGGCCGGGGCTCTGGCAGATCTCGTACCAACGGGCCTCGCCGTCCTCGCGCCCCGGCACCGAGACGCGGCGCCGGCTCTCGTCGCCGCGGGTCGTCAGCGGCACCTCGTCGAGCACATGGCCGAAGCCGTTGGCGATGCGATGGTCCGGGAGCCCCTCCGCCGCCGGGTCGAAGCGTTCGCGATAGGCGGCATTGGCCCAGGCGATCTGGCCGTCCGGGGCGAGGCTCCAGGCGAGGACCGGTGCCTCGTCGAGCACGTCGCGCAGGAAGCGCGCCTCCTCGCCGGCACGCTGGAGCGCGGTCTGTGCCTCCTGCAGGGCCCGGGCATCGTCGCTCGGCTGGCGCATCGAGAGATGCCCCGACCCGCCGCGGGCCTGCCCGACCACCTCGTAGACCGAGCCGTCCGCCCGGGTGCAATGGATGCGGAAGCCCGTGCCGTAGAGCACCAGCGCCTCGATCTTCGCCTGCACCTCCGGGCAATCGCGCGACAGATGTGCCGAAAGCGCGGCCATGCGCGAGGGCGACTGGCCCAGATCCTCGAGGAGCGCGCGGGCCGGCTCGCTGAGCGGCTTCACGCTCGAGCCGTTGAGCAGGAAGTCGCAGGCACCCGCGGCGGAGGGCGCCTCGGCGGCGCCCGGTGCGGAAGGGCGGCCGAGCGGCAGGCGCCGGGCAAAGACCGCGATCAGCGCCAGCGTCGCCGTGGCGCTGACGAGGGCCGCCGTGACCGTCTCGCGGGGCGGCAGCAGGCCGAGGGCGGTCGGCCATTCGGACGGGAGAAGGGAGGACAGATCCATCGCGTTCCGCCTTCGGGGTGGCTGCGCCGCGATGAGAGGGCGCAAGCGCTTAAGGAAGTCTTAACCCTGCCCCTCTGCGGCGGCGCCGTGCGCCCCGCGACGCAGCGGCGCACCACCTGCGACCGGGGCGCGGCGCGCAGGCGCGGGGCGGGCGGCTTGATGCCCGGGTCCGGCCATGCCAGATGGGATCATTGGCGGGAGGAGGATCCGGTGCGATGACCCGAATGTTCGTGCTCTTCGCAGCGGCCGCGGCCGCGATCTTCGGGCTCGCGGCGGGCTGGGCGTGGTTCATGGGCGCCGAGGGCGGCGACCGTTTCGCCGATTGCCGCCAGTCCGTGGCGGCGACCGGTGCCGCGACCATCGGCGGGCCGTTCACGCTGACCAGCGATTCGGGTGCCCGCGTGACCGATGCCGACGTCATCACCGGGCCGACGCTGGTCTATTTCGGCTATACGTTCTGCCCCGATTTCTGCCCGACGGATCTGTCGCGCAACGCCGTGGCCGCGGATATCCTCGCCGAGCGCGGCGTCGATCTCGGGCAGGTCTTCGTCTCGATCGACCCGGAGCGCGACACGCCGGAGGCGATGGCGGATTTCACCACATCGATCCATCCCGACCTCCTCGGGCTGACCGGCTCGCCGGAGGAGGTGAAGGCGGCCGCCGACGCCTATCGGGTCTACTTCCGCAAGGCCGGCGACGATCCGGAATATTACATGATGGATCATTCGACCTTCACCTATCTCATGGCGCCGGAATTCGGGTTCCTCGAGTTCTTCGGCTCGGATGTCGGCGCCGAGGATCTCGCGGACCGCGTGGCCTGCTTCGCCGGAAAGCTCTGAGGGCGGCGACCGCCGGCCTCGCGCCGTTCGGAAATCCCGGAAAGCGAATCGCCCGGCCGGGCGATGCCGCCGACTCGCGCGTCGCCTGTGGCACTATGGCAACTTGTCAACCAAAGGGAGAATGACGCCGTAGACTCGTGAGCGGAATCTTGCCTAATTCAACCTATGGACGATTCTCTCGCTCTTGACTATACGCAGAAGGCGTATCTGAATGTGGCAGGCGTCGTGATTCCCGACGATCCCGCCATCATCACCCCGGCAATTCGACGCGCGATGCTCGAAGGACGCTTCGAGACCGAGGAAGGCCAGCAGATCCCGCGGATCGTGCAGCCCGGCGACCGGGTGCTGGAGATCGGCGCGGGGATCGGTTTCATCTCGACGCTGCTCTCGCGCGAACGCCGGGTCGCGAGCGTGCTCGCGGTGGAGGCCAATCCGCGGCTGATGGACTACATGACGCGCCTGCACCGCGCGAACCGGGTGCGCAAGGTGCGGCGCCTCAACGCGGTGCTGACCAACGAGCCGGTCGAGAGCATGACCTTCTACCTGCGTCGGGACTTCTGGATGGGGTCGCTGATGGCGGCACCCAACCCCTATGTCGGGACGCTCGAGGTCCCGACCACGAATCTCAACGATCTGCTGCGCGCCGAAGGCATCAGCCTGATCGTCTGCGACGTGGAGGGCGCGGAGAGCATGCTCTTCCAGGGCGCCGATCTCGCGGAGGTCGACCGGATCTTCCTCGAGCTCCACGACCACGTCACCGGCCTCTCCGGCGTGGCCAGTCTCTTCACGACCCTGGCCGAGCAGGGCTTCGTCTACGATCCCCGGCATTCGGTGGGCAGCGTCGTGCTGTTCCGCAAGGTCGGGCCCGCAGACGTGCTGCGGCCCTATGCCGGGTAGGCGCGGGGCTTGCCGGCCGCCCCGGCGGCCCCTAGCCTGACCGGCGGTGCCGGCGCGCGGGAACCGATCGCGCCGGAGATGGTTTCCCGCCGGAATGCCGGGGAGTGGAGGGCCTGCCATGGATGTCGCGACGGCTGCGGCGCTCGCTTCGGGAAGCAGGGCGGCGGTGACGGGGTTCGTTCTCCTCGTTTCCGGGCAGGCCCCGGTGCTCTGCTCGGAGCTGCTCGAATCGATGCCGCCGCAATGCGGCGGCGCCCGGATGGACCTCGTCGGGCTGGCCGACGCGGCCCTGCCGGGCCTCCGCGAGGCCGAAGGCGTGAAATGGACCGCCGAGGCGGTGACGCTCTCCGGCGTGGTGCACGAAGGGCGCCTTCACCTCGGCGGCTGACGCGGGCGATCAGGTGTACTGGTTCTTCCAGCCGATCAGGTTGTCGAAGACCGGCTTCACCAGCCGCACCGAGCCGTTGAACACCGGACCGCCGGTATTGTGCACGGCGACGATGTGGCGCTGGTTGTCGCGGAAGCGCCAGACCGGGCTGCCGCTCTGCCCGCCGAAGGTGTCGAGCCGGTAGAACAGCCGCCGGCCGGTGACCGCCAGCACGTTGTTGGCATTCCACCATTGCGTGCCGGAGGGCTTGTCGCCGGGGTAGCCGGAATTGTTCACCCGGAGGCCGAGCAGGCTGGTGAAGGAGAGATTGGCGAGTCCCATCCAACCGGTCGTGTTCCCGAGCTTGGCGTTCGAGGGCAGCACGACGACGGCGTAATCGTAGTTCGAGCTCTGGCTCTCCGTCCAGCCCTTGACGCTGTGGTAGAAGGTGCTGACCGCCGAGCCGAAGGGCTCGGAGGCGCCGTTCTTGCCCGGGATGACCCGGATGTTGCGCACCCAGCCGCCGTGATCGTGCATGAACACGCAATGCCCGTTGGTCAGGACCGTGCGCGGGCCGATCATGGCGCCGCTGCAGCCGAAGCGCGCGCCGTCGGCCGCGGTGATCTCCAGCTTGCAGATCGTGCGCCAGGGATAGGTCGTGGTATTGCCGACCTGCACCCGGTCGTCGTTGCCGAAGACGACCTCGTAGTTCTCGCCGCCGAATTCGCCGATCTCGGGCGCATAGCCCTGGACCTCGAGCGCGGGCTCGCCGCCGGCCGATTCATAGCGCGCCTCGCCGGCGGTGGCCGGACTGCCTTCGCTTCCGTCGGCGATCTCGTCGAGATTGCCCGCCTCGGGTTCGACACCGGTGCCGGAATCGATCTCGTGTCCGTCCATCCCTTCGGGGATCTTCGCTTCCTCGGCGCGTTCGAACGCGTGGAACCGGGCGAGCAGTTCGTTCATCGTGTCGCCGGCTGCGCCGCCGCCATGGCCGTGCCCACCGGGCGCCGGCGTGGTCGGCCCTTCGGCGCCATCGGATTCGCGGTCGAAGCCGGAGACTTCGACCGGGCCGGGCTTGAGAGTGTCGCGGGAAACGTAAGTCATGATGGGTACTCCGATAAGAGACCGGAAACTCGGCCTGTAAAGAGGACTCGTTGAATGGCCCGGCCTAGGCAAAAGGGCCGGCCCAGTCGGGAGAATCTGGCTCCAGATAGTTCGAGCCGTCTTGGTCACGACCGTTCAAGCGAAAAATGGAACGGTCTGATCTGCCGGTCACAATACGACCGGTGCGCAGTTATTAACACGCCAAGCGATTGATTGCAAGCGAGCGCGACCGGAACGTCGGCCGATTGCGCTTGCATCCCCGCCTCCGTCGGCCTATATCGCGCTCATCAGCGGCAGGTCGATCCTCGGGTCGGCCTTCCACCGGAGAGTTTCAACGGGCCGCGCGCCCGTTTTTTTGTGCCCTGGGAGCCTCGTTTGGCCGATCTCGTCGCCAAGGCCGCCATCGACCGGCGTCTCGCCGGCATCGTCGCCCCGACCGTCGAGGGTCTGGGATTCGAGCTGGTGCGCCTGCGGCTGATGGGCGGCAAGCGCGCGACGCTGCAGATCATGGCGGAGCGGCCCGAGGGCGGCATCGAGGTCGAGGATTGCGCGAAGATCAGCCGCGCGGTCTCGGCGGTGCTCGACGTGGAGGATCCGATCGCGGGCGAATACGTGCTCGAGGTCTCCAGCCCCGGCATCGACCGGCCGCTGACCCGGCCGAAGGATTTCGAGCGCTACGAGGGCTACCGGGTCAAGATCGAGACCGCCGAGCTGATCGACGGGCGCCGGCGCTTCAGCGGCACGCTGGAGGGCGTCGAGGACGGCGAGGTCCTGCTCGCGATCGCGGAAGGGACGATCGGTCTCGATTTCGGGCTGATCGCCGACGCCAAGCTCGTGCTGACCGACGCGCTGATTGCCGAAAGCCTCGCCGGGCGCCGGGCGCAGGGGTTCGACCCCGGCGATTTCGACGATGTCGAAGAAGACGACGAAACCGAGACCTCCGACGAAGGTGAGGAAACAGAATGAGCGTGACGTCAGCCAACCGGCTCGAGCTGCTGCAGATCGCCGATGCGGTCGCCCGGGAGAAGATGATCGATCCGTCCCTCGTGATCGAGGCGATGGAGGATTCGCTCGGCAAGGCCGCGCGCTCGCGCTACGGAGCGGAATACGACATCCGGGCGAAGATCGACCGCAAGTCGGGCGAGCTCTTCATGACGCGATACCGGCATGTGGTCGAGGAGGTGGAGAACCACTTCACCGAACTGACGCTCGAGGACGCCCGCGCCATCAAGCCGGACGCCGAGCTCGACGACTACCTCACCGATTCGCTGCCTCCGATGGACTTCGGCCGGATCGCGGCGCAATCGGCCAAGCAGGTCATCATGCAGAAGGTGCGCGAGGCCGAACGCCTGCGCCAGTACGAGGAGTTCAAGGACCGGGTCGGCGAGATCATCAACGGCATCGTCAAGCGCACCGAATACGGCAACGTCATCGTCGACGTCGGCCGCGGCGAGGCGATCCTCCGCCGCGACCAGCTGATCCAGCGCGAGGCGTTCAGGAATGGGGATCGCGTGCGCGCCCTTATCCGCGACGTGCGCCACGAGGTCCGCGGCCCGCAGGTCTTCCTGAGCCGCACCGCGCCGGAGTTCCTCGCCGAGCTCTTCAAGATGGAGGTTCCCGAAATCTACGACGGCGTCATCGAGATCAAGGCGGCGCCCCCCAATCCCGGCAGCC
>NZ_DAIUBO010000216.1:0-6587 GCF_036846665.1 Amaricoccus sp.
CAAGCTCCGGGATCCGGCGTTCCAGGCACGGATGATCGCATCCGCCCTGTCCGGACACGCCGCATCCATCGCCGTGAAGGACATGTGCTCGCAACTCAGCGGGCTGCTGGAGGATGCCGCCTCCCGGACCGCGAGAGAGATCCTGCACATGCTCGTCACGAAGGTCCAGTTGACCGGCAATGAAATGAGAGCGGACGTGAGCCTTGCGACCCTTCGGGAAGCACCGAACGGGCGGTTCGCCGACCTCGCTGCCCTGGAGCTTCCCGACTTCAGCGTCTCTGCGACGCTGAAGCTGCAACGGCGCGGGCCGGAGCTGCGTGTGATCCTTGGCGGCAATGCGGCACCGCCACCGACGCCCGACCCGCATCTCGTCCGGATCCTGATCGAGGCCCGCTGCCGCCTCGCCGAATATCTCGACCCGGCCACGCGTCCCGGCATAGACCACATCGCCCGCCGCGAAGGCGCCGACATCGGCGACGTGTCGCGATCCCTGCAACTGGCCTTCCTCGCGCCGGACCTCGTCCAGCGCATCCTCGATGGCACCCAGCCAGTCGGGCTGACGGCGGAACGCCTCAGGCGCATCGACCTGCCCGCGCTATGGGAAGACCAGCGGGCGATTCTCGGCTAAGCCCGGATCTTCTGTCATAACATCGGAAGTCAACCGGAGCCCTGCTTTGCACGGCCCCCAGCCCACGGCCGCCATTATTTTGGAGGCCAGCAGAGCACGAAATGCCGCCAGGCCGCTTTCCGCACCGATTCCCTGCTCTCCACGCCGAATCCAAGGAGATCTTGGGCAAGATCGCCGCGCAAGCCTTTGATCTGTCCGCGGTTCGCGGAAACGGCCGTAGAGGCCGTGAAAGCCCCAGACTGCGTGGTAGGCCCGGCAGGATTCGAACCTGCAACCAAAGCGTTATGAGCGCTCTGCTCTGACCGTTGAGCTACGGGCCCCCTGGCGATCAGCTATCGCAGGCTTCGACGACGGGTCAAGCACGTGTTCCCTTGGCTGCCGGCATGGGGTAGAGCCGGTGCCCAGACGGATGCGCCGAGGATGGCATGGCAGAACTGCGCAATGGATTGACCTATTCCGATGCCGGCGTCGACATCGATGCCGGAAATGCGCTGATCGAGCGCATCAGGCCCGCCGCCGAGCGGACCGCGCGCCCGGGCGTGATGACCGGGCTCGGGGGCTTCGGCGCGCTCTTCGACCTCCGGGCGGCCGGCTACGAGGATCCCGTCCTGGTCGCCGCCACCGACGGGGTCGGGACCAAGCTGCGCGTCGCCATCGAGACCGGGCAGTTCGGCACGGTCGGCATCGATCTCGTGGCGATGTGTGTCAACGACCTGGTGTGCCAGGGCGCGGAGCCGCTGTTCTTCCTGGATTATTTCGCATCCGGCCGGCTCGACGTCGATCAAGCTGGCGAAGTGATCGCCGGCATCGCCGAAGGCTGCTCCGCCGCCGGTGCGGCGCTGATCGGCGGCGAGACGGCGGAGATGCCGGGGATGTACGCGGGCGGCGATTTCGATCTCGCCGGCTTCGCAGTGGGGGCGATGGAGCGCGGCGGCGAGCTGCCGCGCGGCGTGGCGGCGGGCGACGTCCTGCTCGGGCTCGCCTCCTCGGGCGTGCATTCGAACGGCTTCAGCCTGGTGCGCCGCATCGTCGCCGAGAGCGGCCTCGGCTGGGACGCGCCCTGCCCCTTCGCGGAAGGATCGCTCGGCGCGGCCCTGCTCGCCCCGACCCGGATCTATGTCCGCGGCGCCCTCGAGGCGATGCGGATCGAGGGGCTGCGCGGCCTCGCGCATATCACCGGCGGCGGCCTGACCGAGAACCTGCCGCGCATCCTGCCCGAGGACCTCGGCGCCCGCATCGATCTCGCCGCCTGGGCGCTGCCGGATGTCTTCCGCTGGCTTCGGGGCGCGGGCGGCATGTCGCGCGACGAGATGCTCCGGACCTTCAACTGCGGCATCGGCCTCGTCGCGGTCGCAGCCCCCGATGCCTGCCCGGCGATCCGCGCCGTCTTCGAGCAGGCGGGCGAGACCGTGCACGAGATCGGCCGGGTCGAGGCCGGCGCGGGCGTGCGCTATTCGGCCATGCCGTGACGCGACGCCGCGCCGCGATCCTGATCTCCGGCGGCGGTTCGAACATGGTCGCGCTGGTGCGCGACATGGCCGGTCCGGATCATCCGGCGACACCCTGCCTGGTGATCTCCAACCGCCCCGATGCCGCCGGGCTCGCGCGCGCGGCGGATCTGGGCGTGCCGACCGCCGTCATCGACCATCGCGCCCATGCGGGCGACAGGCCGCGGTTCGAGGCGGCGATTCTCGACCGGCTTGCGGCGAGCGGCGCGGAGATCCTCTGCCTCGCCGGCTTCATGCGGATCCTGACCCCGGGTTTCGTCGAGCACTGGCAGGGACGGATCCTCAACATCCACCCCTCGATCCTGCCGCTCTTCCCCGGGCTCGACACCCACGGACGCGCGCTGGCGGCGGGCATGGCGCTGCATGGCGCGACCGTGCACGAGGTCACGCCCGACCTCGATTCCGGCCCGATCCTCGGTCAGGCCGTCATCCCGGTGCTGCCCGGCGACACGTCCGAGACCCTCGCGGCCCGGCTCCTGCCGATGGAGCACCGCCTCTACCCGGCGGTGCTGCGCCGCTTCGCCGCGGGCGATCGCAGGAAGGTCGCCCTCTTCCCCTGAGCCGAAATCCGGGGCGTTTCACGTTGAAACGCCAATTAACGCCTTGATATTAAACAGATATCCGGATCTGCTGCGTGCCGGGCCGACGCGGGACTCAGCCGACCAGTTCGAGCCCGGAGAAGAAATAGGCGATCTCGACCGCGGCCGTCTCGGGCCCGTCGGAGCCATGCACCGAATTCTCGCCGATCGAGAGGGCGAATTCCTTGCGGATCGTCCCGGAGGCGGCCTCGGCGGGGTTGGTCGCGCCCATGACCTCGCGGTTGCGGGCGATGGCATCCTCGCCTTCGAGCACCTGCGCCACGATCGGGGCGGAAGCGATGAATTCGGTCAGTTCGCCGAAGAAGGGGCGATCCTTGTGCACGGCATAGAATGCCTGCGCCTGCGCCAGCGTCAGATGGACGCGCTTCTGCGCGATGATGCGCAGACCCGCCGCCTCGAGCTTGGCGTTGATCGCCCCGGTCAGATTGCGCCGTGTCGCGTCCGGCTTGATGATCGAAAACGTGCGTTGGATGGCCATCACTACCCGTCCCTCTAATTCCGGCGCCGAGGTAGCATGGCCGAACACGGGCGGAAAGACGCAAAAGACCGGGAAACCGGCGATGGTTGACAAGCCGGCGACCCCACGCCACACCGCCGCGATGCTGGCCTTGCGCGACATCACCTTCACGCTGGAAGGAAAGCGTCTTTTCGACTCGGCCTCGGCGCTGGTGCCGACCGGGCACAAGGTGGGATTCGTCGGGCGTAACGGCACCGGCAAGACCACGCTCTTTCGGCTGATCCGCGGCGAATTGCCGCTCGATTCCGGCGAGATCGAGGTGCCCCGCCGCGCGCGCATCGGCGGCGTCGCGCAGGAGGCGCCGGCGACGCGCGACAGCCTGATCGACACCGTGCTTCAGGCCGACGGCGAACGCGCCGCCCTCATGGCCGAGGCGGAGACGGCCCGGGATGCGGCACGGATCGCCGATATCCAGACGCGCCTCGCCGATATCGAGGCCCATACCGCCGAGTCCCGCGCCGCGGCGATCCTCGACGGGCTGGGATTCGACGCCGCCGCCCAGGCGCGCGCCTGCGCGGATTTCTCCGGCGGCTGGCGCATGCGCGTGGCGCTGGCGGCGGTGCTCTTCTCGCGCCCGGACGTGCTCCTGCTCGACGAGCCGACCAACTATCTCGACCTCGAGGGCTCGATCTGGCTGGAGAGCTTCCTCGCGCGCTATCCGCATACCGTGCTGGTCATCAGCCACGACCGGGACCTGCTCAACCGCTCGGTCGGGGCGATCCTGCACCTGCACCGCCAGAAGCTGACGCTCTACCAGGGCCCCTACGACACCTTCGAGGCCACGCGGCGGGCGCGGCTCGAACAGCAGGCGGCGGAGAAGAAGAAGCAGGATGCCGCGCGCGCGCATATGCAATCCTTCGTGGACCGCTTCCGCGCCAAGGCCTCCAAGGCCCGCCAGGCCCAGAGCCGGCTCAAGGCGCTCGAACGCATGAAGCCCATCGCCGGGGTGGTGGACGATCACGTGGCGGCCTTCGGCTTCCCGACCCCGGAGGAGCTTTCGCCGCCCATCATCCGGCTCGAGGACGTCAGCGTCGGCTACGACGGCCGCCCGGTGCTGCGCGGGCTCGACCTGCGCATCGACCAGGACGACCGGATCGCGCTGCTCGGCGCCAACGGCCAGGGCAAGTCGACCCTCTCCAAGCTTCTGTCCGACCGGCTCCGGCCGATGACGGGCCGGAAGATCACGGCGCCCAAGCTCCGGGTCGGTTACTTCGCCCAGCATCAGGTCGACGAGCTCGATGTCGACGAGACGCCGCTGCAGCACATCGCCCGCCTGCGCCCGGAGGAGACCCCGGCCAAGCATCGCGCCCGGCTCGCCGCCGGCGGGATCGGCGCCGAGATCGCGACCTCCCAGGTGGGACGGCTCTCGGGCGGCCAGAAGGCGCGGCTGAGCCTGCTGATCGCCACCATCGACGCGCCCCATCTCATCGTGCTCGACGAGCCGACCAACCATCTCGACATCGAGAGCCGCGAGGCGCTGGTGGCCGCCCTGACCGAATACGGCGGCGCGGTGATCCTGGTGAGCCATGACCCGCATCTCGTGGAGCTGGTCGCCGACCGCCTCTGGCTGGTGAAGGACGGCCATGTCGCGCCCTTCGAGGACGACATGGAGGGCTACCGGCGCCTGCTCCTCTCCGAGCGCGGCCGCTCCGCGCCGAAGCCCGCCGAGCCGAAACCCCGCCCGCGCAGGGCCGCCCCGGCCGTCCTCTCGCCGCTCAAGGCCGAGGTCGCGCGCTGCGAATCCCGGGTCGCGAAGCTCGAGGAAATGCGCCAGGCCATCGACGCCCGGCTCGCGAACCCCCTGCTCTACAGCCGCGGCGACAGCGACGAGATCGAGACCTTGCAGAAGAAGCGCGCGGAGGTCATCGATGGGATCGCGCGCGCCGAAACCCTGTGGCTGGCGGCGCTGGAGCGCGTGGAAGCCGCGGAGGGACGCGTCGCATGACCCCGGACCTGTTCCTGACCGCCTTCGTCACGCTCTTCGTGATCATCGACCCGATCGGGCTGGTGCCGCTCTTCGTGGCGCTCACCCAGGGCATGTCCTCGGCGGAACGCCGGCGGATCGGCTTCCGGGCGATCGCCGTCGGCTTCTTCCTGCTCGCGGCCTTCGGCATCGCGGGCGAGTCGCTGCTGGCGCTGATCGGCATCGGCATGCCGGCGTTCCGGATCTCGGGCGGCATGCTGCTCTTCCTCATGGCGGTCGACATGCTCTTCGAGCGGCGCAGCGAACGGCGCGAGAAGCAGACGGCGACCCAGCCGCCCGACCCGTCGGTCTTTCCGCTGGCGATGCCGCTGATCGCCGGGCCCGGCGCGCTGGCGACGATGATCCTGCTCAGCAGCCAGAACAACGGCGACCCGATGGCGATCCTGACGATCAACGTCGCCATGGCCGCCGTGCTCGCGCTCTCCCTGATCCTGTTCCGCGCCGGCGGGCTTCTGGAACGCGCGCTCGGCCATACCGGGATCGTGGTCGTCACCCGGCTCCTGGGGATCCTGCTGGCCGCGCTGTCGGTGCAGTTCGTGCTCGACGGCATCCGGGACCTCGGGCTCATCGGAGCCTGAGCCGGTGCTGCCCGGATCGTCAGACGACCACGTCCGGCTCGTCTATCTGGTCATCCTGCTCCTCGGCGTCCTGCTCTTCGGGCTGCGGGGCGGGCGGCTCGGCCGCAACATCCGCGACCTGGTCTTCTGGCTGCTCCTGATCGCCATGGCGGTGATCGCCTACGGGTTCCGCGACACGCTGCGCGGCATGCTCTTCCCCTCCGCGGCGGTCCAGATCGCCCCGGGCGTGACCGAATTGCGGCGCGGCCCGGACGGCCAGTTCCACGCCACGATCGAGATCGACGGGCATCCGGTCCGCTTCATGGTCGACACCGGCGCCAGCGACATCGTGCTCTCGCGGAAGGACGCGGCCGCGCTCGGGATCGACCTCGACCGCCTCGTCTTCTCCGGGCGGGCGCAGACCGCCAACGGCGCGGTGCCGACCGCCCGCGTCCGGCTCGGCGAGGTCCGCTTCGGCGACCACATCGACCGGGACCTTCCGGCGAGCGTCAACGGCGGCGACCTCGACGTCTCGCTGCTCGGCATGGCCTATCTCGGGCGCTTCGCACGGATCGAGATCCTCGGCGACCGCCTGCGGCTGCATCGCTGAGCGATCCCCGGGCGGGCGCCGAGGCCGCTAGAGCACCAGGAGATGCCCGCGCCCCCAGACCGACCGGAACCGGCGGGCTTCCGTGCCGAGCTTGCGGCGGAGGCGGCAGACCAGCACGTCGACGATCTTCGACCCCCCCACGGCATCGCGACCGCCGTAGAGTTCGGCCATCAGCATCGCGTTC
>NZ_DAIUBO010000217.1:0-6538 GCF_036846665.1 Amaricoccus sp.
CCCGGCGAGGCGGGCGATGTCGACGGCGGCCTCGGTATGCCCCGCGCGTACCAGCACGCCGCCGTCCCGCGCCCGCAGCGGAAAGATATGCCCGGGCGTCGCGATGTCCTGCGGCCCGGTGCGCGGATCGATGGCCACCGAGACGGTATGCGCCCGGTCATGCGCGGAGATGCCGGTGGTGACACCCTCGCGCGCCTCGATCGAGATGGTGAAGGCGGTTTCGTGGCGCGAGGAATTCGAGGCGGCCATCAGCGGCAGGCCGAGCGCGTCGAGCCTCTCGCCGGGCAGGGTCAGGCAGATCAGCCCGCGCCCGTGGGTCGCCATGAAATTGACCGCGGTCGGCGTGCACATCTGCGCCGGGATCACCAGATCGCCCTCGTTCTCGCGGTCCTCGTGGTCGACGAGGATGAACATGCGGCCGTTGCGGGCGTCCTCGATGATCTCGTCGACCGAGGAGATCGCGTCGTGATAGCTCTCGTTGCCGTTCGCGCTGTCCATCATGCCGCCGCCATATGCTCGGCCAGCCGGGCGACGTAGCGCGCCAGCGTGTCGATCTCGAGATTGACCTCGTCGCCCGCCCGGATCTCGCCCCAGGTGGTGCAGGTGAGCGTATGGGGAATGAGATTGACGCCGAAGTCGCGCCCCTCGACCTCGTTGACCGTGAGCGAGGTGCCATTCAGCGCCACCGATCCCTTGGGCGCGACGAAGCGCGCCAGCGCCTCCGGCGCGCGGAAGGTCATGCGCGTGCTGTCGCCCTCGCGCCGGGACGCGACGACTTCGGCCCGCCCGTCCACATGCCCCGAGACGATATGCCCGCCGAGCTCGTCCCCGAGCCGCAGCGCGCGCTCGAGATTGATCCGCCGCCCCGCCGCCCAGGCCGCGCGCCCCGAGCGGATGTTGGTGCGCGCCACGGTCTCGGCGGAGACGTCGACGTCGAACCAGGCGCCGCCCTCGGCGGGGCCGCGGTCCACCACCGTCAGGCAGATGCCGTCGCAGGCGATCGAGGCGCCGATGGCGATGCCGCCGGCCTCGTAGCCGCAGCGGATGCGGGCGCGCAGGTCGCCGCGGTCTTCGAGCTCGGCGATCGTGCCGATGTCGGTGATGATCCCGGTGAACATCGCCTTCGCCCCCCTGCGTCCCTCGGCCGCCTCCTAGCCCGGCCGGCCCGCATCGGCAAGCCTCCAACCGGCGGCTTCGCGACATGCGCGCCGCTTCGCGATGTTCGTTCTGGCCTCGGCGGGGATAAAATTGTAGGATTCCCGGCAAAAGCTGGAAAACAGCGGCAGATGAGGCAATCGATGCAGTCTGGGCTCAGGGCGATGGCGCATTGCGCGGCCGCGGTGCTGGTCGCCGCGGCACTGGCGGGCTGCACCCTGCCGCGATCGGGACCGACCGCCGGCGAGATCAAGGCGGCGGCGCGGGCGCCGGTCGGGGACATGCATATCGTCAACGTCACGCCCGGCATCGCCGCCGCCGCGCGCTCCTCCGAGACCCTGGCCTTCAGCGAGGCCTTCGTGACCGCCGCGCCGGTGTCCTCCGACACGATCCGGCCGGGCGACGCGCTCTCCGTGACCGTCTGGGAGAACGTCGACGCCGGGCTGCTCGCAGGCGTCGGCCAGAAGGTCACCGCGCTCGACCGCATCCAGGTCGACGAGAGCGGCCAGATCTACGTGCCCTATGCCGGCCGGCTCCAGGCCGCCGGCATGACCCCCGACGCGCTCCGCGCCGAAATCGTCGCCAAGCTCGAGGTGCAGACCCCCGACCCGCAGGTCGAGGTGGCGCGCGTGGCCGGCGACGGCGCGACCGTCAGCGTCATGGGCGGGGTGCGGGATCCGGGCGTCTATCCGATCGAGACCCCCACCCGGCGCCTCTCGGCGATGCTCGCCCATGCGGGCGGCGTAGTGCTGGTTCCCGACATTGCGCAGATCCAGATGGAGCGCGGTGGCAGGACCGGGCGCATCTGGCTGCAGGATCTCTACGACAATCCCCGGCTCGACGTGGCGCTGCGCGCCGGAGACCGGATCATCGTCGAGGAGGACCGTCGCTCCTTCACCGCGCTCGGGGCGACCGAGAACCAGTCGCGGGTCAATTTCAACAAGCGCGACATGTCCGCGCTCGAAGCCATCGCCGCGGCGGGCGGGCTCAACGGCAATGCTGCCGATCCCACGGGGATCTTCGTCTTCCGCAGCGAGCCTTCGAGCATCGCCAACCGCATCCTCGGCCGCAGCGACCTGGTCGGCGAGCAGCAGGTGGCCTACGTGCTCGACCTCACGAAACCGGACGGGCTCTTCTCCGCGCGCCAGTTCATCATCCGCAACAACGACACCGTCTATGTCACCGAGGCGCCCTTCGCCGCCTGGTCGCGGGTGCTCGGCACCGGCGCGACGGTGGTGAGCCTCGCCGGATCGGTGGCCGCAATCGCCAAGTAGGACCAAGGGCCCCCGCCGCGAACGCCTTGCATGCGCCAGAAGCCCTTCCCCGATCGACCGGTGGCGATCGGGCCGAGCGGGGCGTAGCCCTTTCTCACTCCCGAAGTCCGGGTCCGGGGCCACGGCGTCCTTGGGGCGGAAGGCCGCCGGCCAACATATCAATTCCTGTTGTGTCTTCCATGAAAAACATTCGTTTGTGTGATGCGGCCTGACTCCCTATCTCCATGCCATCGCGCAACAGCCAGACGAACGGAGAGATCAATGGCCAACGTGCATTACGAGGAAACGCGGCCGGCCGGCGCACTGCCGCTTCGACCGACCCCGATCCTGGCGCTGCTGGCGCTCGGCATCCTGGCGCTGCTCTTCGCGGTGGCGACGGGCGAGCCCCCGGCATCCGCCTACAAGGGCATCGCGAGCCAGGCGCCTTCGGCGCAGATGGTAATCGAGGACTGGCGCGGCAACAGCGCCCGTCTCCCGGTGAGCAACTGACCGGCTCCGGGTCGGTCCCGACGGCGGCTGTGACGGCCGGCGGCTCCTAGCGCCGCCGCCAGCGGCTCCGCGTGTCGGGACCGATCCGCGCGGTCTCGATCAGCCGGAACCGCGGCGCGAGCTGCAGAGCCTCGATCTCCAGCGCCCCGATCGCCGCCACGGCATCGTCGCCGAGCACGATGCCCGCGGCATAGGTCACGATCTCGTCGACGAGATCGGCCTCGAGCAGCGCCGCCGCCAGCCGCCCGCCGCCCTCGCAGAGCAGCCGGGTGAGCCCGCGCTCCCCGAGCCGCTGCATCATCGCCGAGAGATCCAGCTGGCCGTCGGGCTCGAAGGGCACGTCGATGAGCACGGCGCCCTTCTCCTCCCAGGCCTTGATCCGCGCCGGCTCGGCCTCGGCATGATGGCAGAGCCAGAGCGGGATCGCCGGCGCGGTCTCCGCGAGATAGCCGTCCCGCGGCACCATCAGGCCGCCGGTCACCACGATGCGCACGGGGCTGGCCGCGGCGAGGCCGATGTCGCGCACGTCGAGCTTCGGGTCGTCGTTGCGCACGGTGCCCGCGCCGACCAGCACGCCGTCGGACTGGGCGCGCATCAGATGCACTTCCGAGCGGGCGCGCGGCCCGGTGATCCAGCGGCTCTCGCCGGCGCCCGTGGCGATTCGACCGTCGATCGAGGTGGCGAGCTTGAGCGTCACCAGCGGCCGCCCGGTGGCGATCCGCGTGAGAAAGCCGCGGTTGACGTCGAGGGCCTCGGTGGCGAGGCAGCCGACCTCGACCGCGATCCCCGCGGCGCGCAAGGCCTCCACGCCCTTTCCGTCAACCCGCGGATCGGGATCCTCGATGCCGACGACCACCCGCGCGATGCCGGCGGCGATCAGCGCCTCGGTGCAGGGCGGCGTCTGGCCGGTATGGGCGCAGGGCTCGAGCGTCACATAGGCGGTGGCGCCCCGGGCGCGGGCGCCGGCGGCGGTCAGCGCCGCCACCTCCGCATGCGGCCGGCCGCCGTCGCCGGTCCAGCCGCGCCCGACCACCCGGCCCTCCGATACCAGCACGCAGCCGACGGCCGGATTGGGCCAGACGCGGCCGAGCCCGCGCCGCGCAAGCCCGAGCGCAGTGCGCATCCAGGCCGCGTCTTCCTCGAGTGCCGTCACGGGCTCAGTCGTCGTCCGTCGAGACCGGGACGGGCCGCAGCTCCGAGACGAAATCCTCGAAATCGTCGGCGGCCTGGAAGTTCTTGTAGACGCTCGCGAAGCGCACGTAGGCCACCGTGTCGATGCGCGCGAGCGTCTCCATGACGATGGCGCCGATCGTGTCGGAGGGGATGTCGGTCTCGCCCATGGATTCCAGCCGCCGGACGATGCCGGAAATCATCTGGTCCAGCCGCTCGCTCTCGATCGGGCGCTTCTGCATGGCGATGCGGATCGAGCGCTCGAGCTTGTCGCGGTCGAAGGGCTCGCGCTTGCCGTTCTTCTTGATGACGACGAGGTCGCGCAGCTGCACCCGCTCGTAGGTGGTGAAGCGTCCGCCGCAGGCGGGGCAGAACCGCCGCCGCCGGATCGAGACATGATCCTCGGCCGGCCGCGAATCCTTCACCTGGGTGTCGATATTGCCGCAGAACGGACAGCGCATGCCGGGCTCCCGGAGTCGTGATCGCCGGCACTATAGGGCGGGGTCCACAGGTTGGGTAGATGTAACTTGGCCCCACAAGATCGCCGGCCGCCCACAAGGCTTGGGAGTGCGGGCCGCCCGCGGAGCCATGCGCCGCGGGCGGCCCCCGGGCTCAGCCGGCGCCGCCGTCAGCCTCGACGAGCTTGCGGAACCTGTCGGCGATGTCGGCATCGATCTCGCCGGGGTTCTGGAACATCAGATCGCCGCGGTCGCTGAAGAGCAGCGACAGGACCGGCAGCACCAACGGCCGGCAGAGGCCGCGCGTCGCGGACATCCGCGCCTCGATGCTGCCCTTGGCGACCTTGAGCACGCATTTGGGGTTCTTGGCGTCCACCACGTCGAAGGCCTTGGTGGTCATGGTGAACCATTCCGTCGGCGGCTCGGCGGGCCCACCGAGGGGCTGGCAGACGCAGCCCTCGGGGCAGGGCCTCCCGGTCGCCATGGCGGCGGCCTCGATCATCGCCTCGGCGCGGGACTGGAGCCTGCCGACCTGCGCGGGCGAGCAGGCGTCGGTCCAGGTCGCTTCGTCGATCTTGGGCTTGCGCGTCTCGACCTTGACGATCTGGCAGGGCCTGCCGAGGCAGCCCGACACCGTCTGAAGCGGCAGGGGAGCAATGGCCATGGGACATATCCTTCAATCTGGTTGCGTTCCGCCGCGGGTAATGCACGTCCCGCGACAATCCGCTGTTCGCGCCCCTGGCCGTGAAGGATGCCTCCCGATGTGGTAACATGCCCGTGATGCGATTGACGGTGCCGGGAGGCGGGCCTTGGCGCAAAGCGTCCTGACCCAGGAAGAGCTGATCGAGCGCGCGGGGCGCGGCGACGAGGCCGCCTTCGAGGCGCTCTACCGCGAGACCGCGCCGCGGCTCTTCGCCATCGCCCTGCGCATGACCGGCCAGCATGCTGCCGCCGAGGACGTGCTGCACGAGGCCTATGTGGCGGTATGGCGCTCGTCGGCGCGCTTCGATCCCCGGCGCGGCTCGGCCCGGGCCTGGCTCGGGACGATCCTGCGGCGCAAGGCGATCGACCGGCTGCGCGCCAGCCCCTGGCTGGAGCGCGCCATCGACGCGGAGGCGCTGCCGGCGCCGGCGGCGGCGGTGGAACGCTCCGACGAGGCGGCGCTGAGCCTGCGCCAGTGCCTCGAGCGGCTGGCGCCGGAGAGCTTCCGGGCGATCTGGCTCTGCGCGCTTTACGGGTTCAGCTACCGGGAGCTCAGCGACCGTCTCTCCGAGCCGGTGCCGACGCTGAAATCCCGCGTGCGCCGGGGCCTGCTGGCCTTGCGGAAATGTCTGGACGGATGAGCGACGAAGACGACATCGCCGCGGCCGAGGCCGCGCTGGGCCTCGCCGCAGGGAGCGGCGCCGGCGATGCGGCCGCGGCGGATTGGGAAAGGCGCCTCGCCGCCCTCGATCCCGCCGGCGCGGTGCCGCCGCCGCCGGGCCTCTGGCGCCGGATCGCCGCGACCATCGCCGACGCCCGCGCCTCGCCCGGCACCCAGAGCCGCCGCAGCGGGCCGGAGGGCTGGGAGGTGATCGCTCCGGGGCTGGAAAAGCGCCTCCTGCATGTCGACCGCCCTGCCGGCACCCAGTCCTATTTCCTGCGCGTCGCGGCGGGGGCGGAGATCCCGCGCCACGCCCATGCGATGGACGAGCATTGCGTGCTGCTGGAGGGCGAGCTCGAGGTCGGCGGCGCGCGCTTCGGCCCCGGCGATTTCCAGCTCGGCCTCGCCGGCTTCGACCACGCCCCGATCCGCGCCGCCACCACGGCCGTGGTCTTCATCCACGGCGAACTCTGAGCGGCGCGACGCCGAGGGAGCGCATCCGGCAACAAGACCCCATCCGCCCGAATTTCAGGCGTGCCCGGCACCACCATCCCGCCCGGCGGGCACCGCCGGCCAGCGCCCGCCCCGCCCCGTCACGCCGAAGGCGTGCCTCCGGCACGACGCGGGCG
>NZ_DAIUBO010000218.1:0-6469 GCF_036846665.1 Amaricoccus sp.
TACGCGTCGGGCACGGCCACGGCGATGTGGCCGAAGCCGTTGCCGAGGTCGTAGTGATGGGCGATGTTTCGCTTCGCCTGGGACCTCGTATTGGCGTTCAGCCAGTGCATGAAGCGCTGGCTGGCGCGCAGGAGTGCCGCGAGCGGATGCGTGCGGTCGACCCAGTTCTTGTTGCTGAGGATCACGTCGAGCAGCGCCTGCAGGTCGGGGGTGTCCCACCAGCCGTCGAGATAGGCCTCGCAGAAGCCGAGCTCGCCCTCGCGCGCCACCCGGGCGAAGACCCGCGCGTCGCGGATCACGAGCCGCGCCGCCGGCCCGGGCTCCTCGCCCTCGGCCCGGAAGACCCGCCCGTCGGGCAGTGCCACATCGACGCTTCCGGTGCGGATGCCCTGAAGCAGCGCGAAGCTGGTCGAGAACCAGCGCGGCAGGTCGCGCTGCCCGCGCGTCGAGGTTTCCACCCGTGCCAGGTCATCCCGCATGTTCACCCTCCGCCAGAGAATAAGAACCGATTTCGCCGGAAATTCCAAGCGTTGCGTGTCCGCGCTGCAGGGCGATCGCATCTGGCGTTCGATTTTTTCTTCCTCGGCGGTCCCGCCCCAAGACGAGGGCGGCGCCCGGCCCCGGGCGGGAGCGGCGCGCCCGCGTCGTGCCGGTGGCAGCCTCCGGCGCGAGCGTCGGGTTTGCACCCGGTCAGGCGGGCGCGCGCCCGCCCGCGCTGGCGGCGACATGCTTGCGGTAGGCGTCCAGCGCCGCCCGCCTGCCGGCCTTCAGGTCGACCAGGGGCTCGGGATAGGCCGCGCAGGGATCGAGGCCCCAGGATCGCGGCACCGCCTCGAAATAGGCCCGCGCATCGGCATGGGGCGGCCCTGCCGCCGGTTCGGCCACGAAACGGCGGCGATAGGCGCCCTCGGGATCGAATTTCTCCGCCTGAAGCGCGGGATTGAAGACGCGGAAGAACGGCGCCGCGTCCGGGCCGGAGCCTGCGACCCATTGCCAGCCCATCGCGTTCGAGGCCGGATCCCAGTCGGTCAGGCATTCCGCGAACCAGTCGGCGCCGATCCTCCAATGGGTCATCAGATGCTTGGTGAGATAGCTCGCCACCAGCATGCGGACGCGGTTGTGCATCCTGCCCGTGACATACATCTCGCGCATGCCGGCATCGACCATCGGCTCGCCGGTCATGCCGCGCCGCCAGCGTTCGGCCTCCGCATTCTCCGCGCGCCAGGGAAAATCGTCCCAGACGGCGCGCCAGTTCCGCTCCGCGATCTCCGGGCAATGCCAGATCAGGTGCCAGGCGAAGTCCCGCCAGCCGAGTTGCCTGAGAAAGGCCGTGGCGCCCGCAGCACCTTCCGCCTCGGCGCGGCGCGCGGCATGCCAGACGGTCCGCACCGAGATCTCGCCCCAGGTGAGGTTCTCCGAGAGCCCCGATGTCCCGTCGCGATCGGGGCGGTCCCGGTCGCGGCCATAGCGCCCGATCCGGTGTTCGAGGAACTCGGCCAGCCGTGCGGCGGCGGCGGCCTCGCCGATCTTCGCGTGGCGCGCGACCACGGCGGCGCCGCGGTCCATGCCCGCGCCGAGCCGCCACTCCGCCAGCACGTCGGAGGCCGGCCAGGCCGCCGGCGCCGGGATCCGGCCGATCCCCGGCAGGGGCTCGTCCGGGCCGCGCCGCGCGATCGCGCGCCAGAACGGCGTGAAGACCCGGTAGGCACCGCCGGCGCCGGTCGCGACCTCCCAGGGCTCGTGGAGCAGATGCCCCGGATGGCTGGTCGCCCCCAAGGCCGCGGCCGTCAGGCGCGCCTTGACCTGCCGGTCCCGGGCGACCGTCTCCGGCGCATAGAGCCGCGTCCAGCGGACCCGGCGCGCGCCGGTCTCCGCCGCCAGCGCCTCCAGCGTGAAGGCGGCCGGTCCGCGGCGCAGGATCAGGCGGCTGCCGATCGCCTCGAGCCGCGCGCCGAGATCCGCGAGCGAGCGGCCGAGCCGCCATCGCGCCGCCGCGCCGAGCGTCTCGGTCTCCGGGTCGAGCAGGAAGACCGGCACCACCGGACCGCCGTCGCGGCAGGCGGCGGCGAGGCCGGGATTGTCGCTCAGGCGCAGATCGCGCCGGAACCAGAAGAGGACGGGCGTGGCATCGCTCATGGCGGGGATAACCTGGCCCGCCCCGCGCGGGTTTCAAATCCGCCGGCCGGCCCCCGCAGCATCCGCGCGGGGGCCGGCCCCGGGCTCAGCCTAGAGCGGCATGCCGCGCCGCTCCGCGCGCAGCCCCATCCAGATCGCCACGCACATCAGGAGGAGCAGCACCGCGAAGGGAAAGCCCGTCGCCCCCGCCATGGATTGCAGGGCCGCGAGCCCCCCGCCGAGCAGCAGCGCGATGGCCACCAATCCTTCGAGCACGCACCAGAACACCCGCTGCGGCAGCGGCCCGTCGGTCTTGCCGCCGGCGGTGATGGTGTCGATGACGAGCGAGCCGGAATCCGACGAGGTGACGAAGAAGACGATCACCAGGATGATGCCGATCACCGAGGTGATCGGGGCGAGCGGCAGTTCCGACAGCATGCCGAAGAGCGAGAGCTCCGGGCTGTAGCTGTCGATCACATAGGCCTTGACCGCGCTGTCCGGGTTGGTCAGCACCTGCTCGATCGCCGTGCCGCCGAAGACCGCCATCCAGAGCGTGCAGACGAGGCTCGGGATCAGCAGCACGCAGATCACGAATTCCCGCACGCTGCGGCCGCGGCTCACGCGCGCGATGAACATGCCGACGAAGGGCGACCAGGAGATCCACCAGGCCCAGTAGAAGGCGGTCCAGCCGTGGCGGAAGCCGTCGTCGCTGCGGCCGAAGGGACTGGAGAGCGGAACGAGCTCGCCGACATAGGCGCGGAGCGTGGCGAAGAAATCGCCGAAGATCCGCCCTGCCCCGGCCGTGAAGATCACGAAGACCAGCAGGATGAAGGCGAGCACCATGTTGATCTCGGAGGCGCGCTTCACCCCACCGTCGAGACCCTTGAGCACCGAGGTGAGCGCCACCGCCGTGATCGCGATGATCAGGATCACCTTGATGGCGTCGGTGTTCGGGACGCCGAAGAGATAGTTGAGCCCGGCCACCGCCTGCTCGGCGCCGAAGCCGAGCGAGGTGGCGAGGCCGAAGAGCGTGGCGAAGACCGCGACCGTGTCGATCACGTGGCCCGTCGGCCCCCAGACCCGGTTGCCGAAGATCGGATAGAAGGCCGAGCGGATCGTCAGCGGCAGCCCGCGGTTATAGGTGAAGAAGGCGAGCGCCAGCGCGACCACCGCATACATCGCCCAAGGGTGCAGCGCCCAGTGATAGGTGGTCGCGGCCATGCCCATGGCGCGCGCCGCCGCCACGTTCTCGGGGATCAGGTTGCCGTCGGCATCGAACGGAGACGGCACGCCGAGCGGCTCCGAGATCGCCATGTGATAGACCGGCTCGAGCACGCCGAAGAACATCAGGCCGATGCCCATTCCGGCCGCGAAGAGCATCGCGAACCAGCCGAAATAGCTGTAGTCGGGCGTGGCGTCCGCGCCCCCGAGGCGCACGTTGCCGAGCGGCGTCACGATCAGGAGCAGGCAGAAGATCACGAAGACGTTGCCCGCGATGATGAAGAACCAGTCGAGGTGGTTGGTCAGCCAGCCGCGGATGCCGTTGAAGAGCGCGGTCGCGCCCTCGGGAAACATCAGCGTCCCGAGCACGAAGGCGAGGATGCCGAGCCCGGAGACGAGAAAGACCGGGTTGTGGATGTCGAGCCCGAAGGGGCCGACCGACGTCTGGATATTGTCCTGTCCGATCTCGTATTTGACCGACGGATCCATCGGGACGTCGGTGATGTCGCTCTCTGCCATGCGGTTCGCTTCCCCTTTGCTTCCTGTCGCGCCATCCTGGGCCGATCACGGGGGATCGACCCGCGAAATGCGACCGGCAGGGGTCCGGCACCGTCAGCCCGTCGTCGTGCGAAATCCGATCGCGCGACTGCGAACGCAGAGGTTCGCCCCGGGATTGTGTCCCCACCGGACACGGATCGTCACGGTCATGCCCCGGCGACATCCACCACGACGCGGCCCTGCACCCTGCCCTTCAGAATGTCCCGGCCGAGCCCGGGCAGATCGGCGAGGGTGGCCGAACGGACCATGCCCTCCAGCATGTCGAGGTCGAGATCGCGGGTCAACCGGCCCCAGGCACGGATGCGGTTCTCGAAGGGCTGGAGCACGCTGTCGATGCCGAGGATGTTCACGCCGCGCAGCAGGAACGGGATGACGCTGAGCGGCACGTCGAGCCCGCCGGCATTGCCGACCGCGGCCACCGAGCAGCGGTATTTGAGCTGCTTGGTCACCCGCGCCAGCACCGTGCCGCCGACCGCGTCGATGCATCCCGCCCAGGTCTCGGATTCCATCGGCCGCGCGATCGTTTCGGCGATCTCTTCGCGGGGCACGATCCGGCTCGCGCCGAGGCCGCGCAGATAGGCCTCGGTCTCCGGCCGTCCGGTGACCGCGGCGACCTCGTGGCCGAGCCGCGCCAGCACCGCCACCGCCACCGAGCCGACCCCGCCCGCGGCGCCGGTCACCAGCACCGGCCCGTGCCCCGGCGCCAGCCCGTGCTCCTCGAGCGCGATCACCGCCAGCATCGCGGTGAAGCCGGCGGTGCCGATCGCCATCGCCTGGCGCAGCGTCAGGCCGTCTGGCAAGGGCACCAGCCAGTCCGCCCGGACGCGGGCCTTCTGCGCATAGCCGCCCCAATGCGCCTCGCCGACCCGCCAGCCGGTCAGCACCACCGCGTCGCCGGGGGCGTAGCGGGGATCGGAGGATTGCTCGACGATCCCGGCGAAATCGATGCCCGGCACATGCGGGTATTTGCGCACCAGCCCCGCGCCGGGGCCGATGCAGAGCCCGTCCTTGTAATTGACCGTGCTGTAGCGGACCGCGACCGTCACCTCGCCCGCGGGCAGGTCGTCGACCTCCAGCCGGCGCACCGCGGCATGGGTCTTGCCTTCCCCGTCCTTGTCGACCACCAGAGCCTCGAAGCCCATCGCCGCCTCCCTCGCTTCCCGCGGCAGGGTCCGGCCGGAGCCCCCGCTTGTCAAACCCCTTTGCCGACCGCGGCGCGGCGCCGGGTCCGCGGGCGCCCGGTCACGAGCAGTCGCCGGCCCTCAGCAGGCCGTAGCCGAAGATCGGGTCGCGGCCCGGGGCGCCGAGGTCCTGCGCCGAGCCGGCCAGCGCCTCGCGCGCGTCGTTGATGTTGCGCACCCGGCCGGTGGCGACGTCGCGGGCGACCGCGCCGACGGCGAAGGGGACCGCGAAGGAGGTCCCGGTCCAGAAGGTCTCGCCGCCGCGCGCATCGGCCCCCCAGATGTCCACGCCCGGCGCCGAGATCTCGACGTAGCGCCCGCGGTTGTTGTGCGGATAGGGCCGGCTGCGCGCATCCACCGCCGCCACCGCGATCACCGGGCCATAGGCGGCCGGATAGGCCGGCGGCGCCCCGGGGCCGAAATTGCCCGCGGCCGCGAGCAGGATCTGCCCGCGCTGGGCCGCGGCCATCACGCCCCGTTCGAGCAGGGCGTTCGGCGGCCCCATCAGCGACATGTTGACCACCTTCACGCGCTGGGAATCCATCCAGTCGAGCGCGGCGATGATCGCGGTCACGTCGCTCCGCAGCGAATCGCCTTCATAGGCGAAGACATTCGCGGCAAAGAGCCCTGCGCCCGGCACCAGCGGCAGCACGCCCGGCACGTCGCCGACCAGGATGCTCGCGATGGCGGTGCCGTGGATCACGCTGGTCTCGGCGTCCCGGTCCACGAAGCTGTCCGAGCGGATCGAGGCGCCGGCGAGCGCGGGATGCCGGGCGATCGCGGTGTCGATCAGGCCGATGCGCGTCTCCACCGGGCAGCTGCTCGCCCCGAAGAAGCCGACCAGCTCCGAGCCATAGGCCACCGGTACCGGTTGCACCCCCTGGCTCAGCCGGTAGAGATGGCTGAGATCGAAGGAGACCCCCGGCGCCTCCGCCTGCGCCAGCGCCAGCCCGTCCTCGGCGCCGATCCCCGGCGGCGTGCGCAGGCGGGCGAGCACCTGATCGACCAGGATGCCGATGCGCCGCTCCGAGATCACCGAGAAGCCGAGGCCCTCGAGCCGCTCCAGCGCCTCCGGCGTCAGCCCCAGCGCCGAGACCTCGTTGTCGCGGAACGCCGGCGCATCGGTTCCCGCCGCGAGAAAGACCCGCTCCGCCCCGGCCGCGTTCGCCGGCTGCGGCGCGTCCCAGCCCAAGGGGCCGGTCGCCGCGAGCAGCGCCGCGAACGGGTTCGGAAGATCCGGCCCGGGAGCCCTGCGCCCGACCCCGCCGGCGCGCTGCCAGCCCTCCTCGTTGCCGAGCGAGGAATCGCCCGCGGAGGATGCGCCCGGGGCCTCGATGACCCGGCGCCCGCCGATCCCGCCGGCGCCGGTGAGCGCGCCGATGCCGGGCTACGCG
>NZ_DAIUBO010000219.1:0-6449 GCF_036846665.1 Amaricoccus sp.
CCAGCGCAACCATCCCGCCCGGCGGGCACCGCCGGGCAGCGCCCGCCCCGCCCCAGGCGGGCGCTGCCCGCATTTCATAGGGGGACCGTCGAGGAAGAAAGAATGAACTCCAGATTCGATCGCCCTGCCGGTTTCGAAGCGCCCACTTGCCAAGTCATGTCGTCTGACGTCTGATGACTCGAGAGGGAATCATCGGTGCCGCCAGCTTCCAGACCCCGGCCGCAGCTCGACGTCCTGCCCCCGCTCGGACGGGCGCGGCAGGTGGCCGAGGCGCTGTCGCGCTACATCGACGAGGCCGGGCTCGAAGCCGGGGACCGGCTCCCCTCCGAGCGCGAGCTGATGGCGGCGCTCGGCATCGGCCGGTCAAGCCTGCGCGAGGCGGTGAGCCAGATGCAGGCCCTCGGCGTGCTCGAGGCCCGCATCGGCAGCGGGACCTATGTCCGCAAGCCGGTATCGGCCCATACCCTGCACCTGCCGCTGTCGATCGAGGCGCACAACCTCGCCGACGGCCTGATGCTGACCCTCGAGGTCCGCCGCGGCATCGAGGTCGAGGCCTCGATGGCCGCCGCCCGGCGCCGCACGCCCGAGGACATCGTGCGCATGTCCGACACCCTCGAGGAAATGGAGCGGGTGCATCTCAGCGAGGGCACCTCCGGCCCGGCCGACCTCGCCTTCCATCTCACGATCTACCAGGCGAGCGGCAATCCGCTCTTCGGCCAGGTGCTCGAACAGCTCCGCGGCCATTTCGAGCGCTTCTGGGACCAGCCCTTCGACCGGCCGGATTTCGCCGGCCGATCCTTCCCGTTCCACCGCAAGCTCTTCGAAGCGATCCGCGACGGCGACGCAGCCGCCGCCGCCCGGCACACCCGCGCCATTCTGGACATCGTCGAAGAGGACATCCGGGACATGAGCCGATGACGATCTCCCGACACGACCTGGAACCCGATCCCGTCGAGGCGGCCCGCCTCCTCGTCACCCATGACGAGACCCATGCCTTCTCGGCCGTCGCCCCGCCGATCGTGCAGACCTCGCTCTTCACCTTCGGGAGCTACGACGAGATGGTCGCCGCCTATCGCGGCGAGATCGAGCGGCCGATCTACAGCCGCGGCCTCAACCCGACCGTCCGGCTCTTCGAGGAAATGATCGCCGCGCTCGAGGGCGCCGAGGATGCGCTGGGCTTCGCGAGCGGCATGGCGGCGATCTCGGCGGCGGTTCTCTCCTTCGTCGGCCCCGGCGACCGCATCGTCGCGGTCCGCAACGTCTATCCCGACGCCTTCCGCCTCTTCGGCACGCTGCTGTCCCGCCTGAACGTGACGGTGGCCTATGTCGACGGCCGCGATCCCGAGGCACTGGCCGCCGCGCTCGACGGCGCGCGGCTCCTCTATCTCGAGAGCCCGACCAGCTGGCAGATCGAGGCCCTCGACGTCGGCGCCCTCGCCGCCGCCGCGAGGGCGGCCGGCGTCCTCTCGATCATCGACAACAGCTGGGCGACGCCGGTCTTCCAGAACCCGCTCGCCCTCGGGGTCGATCTCGTGCTGCATTCGGCCTCGAAATACATCGGCGGCCACAGCGACGTCGTCGCCGGCGTCGTCGCCGGCCCGCGCGCGCTGATCGACCGCCTGCGGGGCGAGCAATATCCCTATGTCGGCGGGCGGCTCGCGCCCTTCGACGCCTGGCTCCTGGTCCGCGGGCTGCGGACGCTGCCGATCAGGATGCGGGCCCATCAGGAATCCGCGCTCGCCCTCGCGCTCCGCCTCGCCGCGCGGCCGGAGGTCGTGGGCGTCAACCACCCCGGCCTCGGCACATTGCCGCCGGGGCTGCGCGGCACCTCGGGGCTCTTTTCCTTCGAGCTGGCCGAAGGCATCGACGTCCGCGCCTTCTGCGACGCGCTGCGCCTCTTCAAGCTCGGGGTGAGCTGGGGCGGCTACGAGAGCCTCGTGGTGCCGGCCGAAGTCGTGCTCCAGCAGAAGGCCAGGCCGAACTCGGCCCATGCCTTCGGCATCAGCCCGCGTTCCGTTCGCATCCATGTCGGCCTCGAGGGCACCGAGGCGCTTTGGGCCGATCTCGTCGCCGGATTCGAGGCGGCGCATCACCAGCCGGATTTCAACAGGGGACCGAAGCAATGAAGAGACTGTTCACCACCGCCGCCCTCGCCGCCCTGCTCGCCGGGCCGGTTTCGGCCGAGACGCTGAAGCTCGTCGAGGTGATCACCAGCCCGCAGCGCACGGAGACGCTGAAGGGCATCGTCGCGGAGTTCGAAGCGGCGAACCCCGGCACGACCGTCGAGATCATCTCGCTGCCCTGGGGCGAGGCCTTCCAGAAATTCGCCACCATGGTCTCGGCCGGCGACATTCCGGACGTGATCGAGATGCCCGACACCTGGGTCTCGCTCTATGCCGGCAACGGCCTGCTCGCCGACCTCTCGCCCTATCTCGCGGAATGGGAGCATACCGACGACCTCTCCGAGCGCGCCGTGGCCCTCGGCCAGGTCGACGACAAGCCGGTGATGCTGCCCTACGGCTTCTACCTGCGGGCGATGTTCTACAACAAGGACCTGCTCGCGGAGGCGGGCGTCGAGGAAGTGCCGACCACGATCGACGAGTTCCGCGCCGCCGCCGAGAAGGTCTCGGCGCTTCCGGGCAAGGCCGGCTATTGCATGCGCGGCGGCCCGGGCGGCCTCAACGGCTGGGTGATGTTCCCCGCGACGGTGGCGGGCGACAACGTCTTCTTCGACGAGGAGGGGAACTCGACCTACGACAGCGAGGGCTGGGTCGAGGGCCTCACCTGGTTCATCGACCTCTACAAGGACGGGCTCGCGCCCAAGGACAGCGTCAACTGGGGCTTCAACGAGATCGTCGCCGGCTTCTACACCGGCCAATGCGCCTTCCTCGACCAGGATCCGGACGCGCTCATCGCCATCGCCGAGCGCATGAAGCCCGAGCAATACGGCGTGACCACCTTCCCGAAGGGGCCGAGCGGCAAGGCCTTCCCGACGATCGGCTATGCCGGCTGGTCGCTGATGGAGCCGAGCGAGCACAAGGATCTCGCCTGGAAGCTCATCGCCACGCTCGAGGGGCCGGAGGGCAACGTGCCCTGGAACAAGATGACCGGCGCGCTGCCGGCGCTGAAATCGGCCGAGAACGATCCCTTCTACCAGAGCGAGGCCTTCAAGGGCTGGTTCGATGAGCTCGCCGATCCGGACGTAGAGCCGACGACCATGCCGACCTGGCTCGAGGAATTCGCCTTCTTCAAGGACAGCCTGGCGATCTCCTCCGGGCAGAAGGCGCTCCTGGGCGAGATCACGCCCGAGGAGCTCGCGGCGGAATGGGCGGATTACCTGACCAAGGCGCAACAGAAGTACATTTCCCAGTAGCGTCGTCTCCGGCGTCCGGGGCGCGCGCGGCCCCGGACGCCGGGCCCCGTTCGAGGCGTGCTCCCGATGACCCCTGCCCCCCGGCGGCCCTTCCTGCAGCGGCTCGGCGACCGGGCCGAGCCCTGGCTCTACAGCGCGCCGGCGCTGATCGTCATCGCCGCGGTCATGCTGGTGCCGCTCGTCGTCGGCATCTCCTATGCGTTCCGCGACGTGCAGATCCTCAACCCCTTCTCCGGCGGTTTCGTCGGGCTCGACCATTTCCGCGCGCTCGCCGGGGACAAGGCCTTCCGGGTGGCGCTGGTCAACACCTTCTGGTGGACGGTCCTGACGGTGCTCATCCAGCTGCTCTTCGGGCTGGTCCTCGCACTTCTGCTCGACACGCCCTTCCGCGGACGCGGCATCGCGCAGGCGCTGGTGTTCCTGCCCTGGGCGGTGCCGACCTTCCTGACCGGCCTCAACTGGGCCTGGCTCTTCAACCCGACCATCGGCCCGCTGCCGCACTGGCTCCATGCGCTCGGCCTGCTCGCGGAGCCGAGCAACATCCTCTCCGACCCGAACCTCGCGCTCTGGGGGCCGATCACCGCCGCGGTCTGGTGGGGCATCCCCTTCTTCGCGATCACGCTGCTCGCCGCGCTCCAGTCGATCCCCTCCGATCTCTACGAAGCCGCCGCCATCGACGGCGCCAATCCGTTCCAGCGCTTCTGGTCGATCACGCTGCCCTTCCTCGCGCCGGTGATCGCGATCACCGTGCTCCTGCGCACGGTCTGGGTCGCGAACTTCACCGACCTGATCATCGTCATGACCGGCGGCGGCCCGGCGGACCGCACCCAGACGGTGGCGAGCTACATCTTCACCCAGGCGTTCAAGCGGCTCGACTTCGGCTATGCCTCGGCGATCTCGCTCGTCCTGCTCTTCCTGCTGCTCGCCTATGCCCTGCTCATCCTGCTGCTGCGCCAGCGCCTCATCGACCGGGACAAGTAGATGCGCGCCATCGGCACCCTCGCCCACCGCCTCGCGATCCTCGCCTATATCGCCTTCGCGCTCTTCCCGCTCTTCTGGCTGGTCAAGGTCTCGGTGACCCCGAACGACCTGCTCTATTCCGAGGGCATCCGGCTCTGGCCGTCGCGCACGACCTTCGAGCATTTCCGGTTCGTGCTCGCCCATTCGGACTTCCCGCTCTTCTTCCGCAACAGCCTGATCGTCTCCCTGGCGACCGCCTTCGTCGCGACCGCGCTCGCCGGCTTCGCCGGCTACGCGCTCTCGCGCTTCGCCTTCCGCGGCAAGCTGACGGTCTCGGGGCTCCTGCTCGTCACCCAGATGTTCCCGCTCGTCATGCTGGTGGCGCCGATCTTCAAGCTGCTCTCGCCGCTCGGGCTCACCAATTCGCTGACCGGCCTCGTGGTGGTCTATGTCGCCTTCAACGTCCCCTTCGCCTGCTTCCTGATGCAATCCTTCTTCGACGGCATTCCGCGCGACCTCGAGGAGGCGGCGATGATCGACGGCGCCTCGCGCTTCGGCGCCTTCCGCCAGATCATCCTGCCCCTGACCCTGCCCGGCATCGCCGCCACAGTGGGCTTCGTCTTCACCGCGGCCTGGAGCGAGATGATCTTCGCGCTCATGCTCATCTCCTCAAACGAGAAGGCGACCTTCCCGGTGGGGCTGCTCTCCTTCGTCTCGAAGTTCTCGGTCGATTTCGGGCAGATGATGGCGGCGGGCGTGCTCGCGCTCATCCCCGCCTGCCTCTTCTTCCTCCTCATCCAGCGGTATCTGGTCCAGGGCCTGACCGCCGGCGCCGTGAAGGGATAGCCCCATGGCCACCATCGACATCCGCGCCGTCTCCAAGGCCTACGGCGGCCATGCGCCGGTCCTGACCGACATCGACCTCTCGATCCGCGACGGCGAGTTCATCGTGCTCGTCGGGCCTTCGGGCTGCGGCAAGTCCACGCTCCTGCGCATGATCGCCGGCCTCGAGGCGATCAGCGCCGGCACCATCGCGATCGGCGGCCGCGTCGTGAACGATCTCGCCCCGAAGGCGCGCGACATCGCCATGGTGTTCCAGAGCTATGCGCTCTACCCGCACATGACCGTGGCCGAGAACATGACCTACAGCCTGCGCCTGAAGAAGACGCCCAAGGCCACGGTCGCCGAGAAGCTCGAGGCCGCCTCCCGGAAGCTCGGGCTCGACGCCTTCCTCGCCCGCAAGCCCAAGGCGCTCTCCGGCGGCCAGCGCCAGCGCGTCGCCATGGGCCGCGCCATCGTGCGTGCGCCCAAGGCCTTCCTCTTCGACGAGCCGCTCTCAAACCTGGACGCCCGCCTCCGCGAGCAGATGCGCGCCGAGATCCGCAAGCTCCACGCCGGCCTCGGCGCCACCTCGATCTATGTCACCCACGATCAGGTCGAGGCGATGACGCTCGCCGACCGCATCGTCGCCATGCACGGCGGCATCATCCAGCAGGTCGGCTCGCCGCTCGATCTCTACGACCGCCCGGCCAATCTCTTCGTCGCGGGCTTCATCGGCTCGCCGGGCATGAATTTCCTTCCCGGCCGCTGGGATGCCGGCGCGCGCGCCGTCCGCCTTAAGGCCGACAGCGTCCTGCCGGTCGAACGTGCGATCGATCTGCCGGACGGGAGTGCGATCACCGTCGGCGTGCGCCCCGAGCATGTGGGGCTCGGCGGCGAAGGCGGCCTCGCCGCGGCGGTGGAACTGGTGGAGCCGACGGGGCACGGGATCATCCTGCACCTGCGGCTCCAGGACCAGCCGTTCAAGGCGCTGACCACCGATCGGCGCTACCTCACGCCGCAGGAGAGCGTCACGGTGACCATGCCCGCCGATCGCCTCCATCTCTTCGACGGCAACGGCGACCGGATCGCCTGATACGGGCGGCACTTCCGCCCGAGCAAGCCTCGGGTTGGGAAGAAGGCCGCGCCCAGCGCGGCCCGCGCCGCCTTCCCCCGGACCGGAGGCGCGAGCCGCAGGGCGAGGGGGTGCAGCTTCGCCGGCGGTTGAGGATCGGGCCGCGTCGGCCCTGGACGGCGCGTTTGCGCGCCGGCCCCCGGCAGGGCCGGCGCGGCCCGA
>NZ_DAIUBO010000220.1:0-6370 GCF_036846665.1 Amaricoccus sp.
CCGAGTGAATCACGGTTCGACGAAAACTGACAGGTAAATGCGGGTGCCCAGCTAATCTTCCTAGCGATAAACCTCACAATTTTTAGATTAGAGTGCCTATCCGCATATTCTGATACAATTTCTCGAACCGCGAATTCGACGTATCCGCTACTCTTTACCACCATATGGCTCGAAAAAATTGGCAATATAGCGATATCTGAGGCTGAGGCAGCCTTGTCTACAACGTTAAAGAGGGATATAATTTGGTCCCTATTAGACCGCACGCGATTTGGCAGCACTAATCGCCTCCATCGCAAGAGAGATTCTGCTTTCCACACTGGTCTCGTCAGAGGTAGCCCTGGTTGTTGCTCTTTCGAAAGATGGATTGTGTAGTAGTTTTCCGTAAGCATCTGAGATTGCATTCTCACTTGCGCTTGCGTTCAAGCTAACCGCCACCATCACTGCATCAAATATTGCGACGTTCAGTGCGCGTTGCGGCCTGAATGGACGATTTCCCAAAGCGCGGACGACTAAATTTGATGTATTGTTAAAAATTGTCGCCCATTTGCGCGACTGCTCTACTGATATATCACGATAATCTTCCATAAAGCCGTTCAAGAATTTTTGCATTGGCTTCTGATAGCTCTGGTGGTTAAATCGGAGCGCCAAAAATCTTAGTATTAATTCTTGATCCTTGGACCTATTGTGCTTTGGCCCGAATATTGCTCTCCAGTCATCCCCCTCATTCAACTCCCCGAGCAGTTGCTGAAGACGACCGTGGTAAATTGCAGCCCTTACCTCTTGGGGCTGAAGCGGCGTTCCGTTTGAGTTCAACCGGTCAAATATATGATACACTGAGCTCTGATCATTCTCTGGAGAGCTCTGCATGATAATCATTGCGTGCAAAACGGAATCGCGAAAGCGTCTCTGATCTTCTTCCGACAATTCGGTCAAAGTCCTGCCCTCAAACTTTGGTTTTACATCTACAAGTTTGAATACCTTGTCGCTATCCGGCCATCTCTCCTTCGAAAAGGCGCGCAATGTAGTAAGTCTTTGAAGGCCATCCACGATTAAATGTCTTTGACTTGCCTCCCTATATAAGAAGATGCTCGGGACAGGTAGTCCAAGTAGTATTGACTCAATGAACCGCGATGCTTGCGGTTTCTTCCATACAAAGTTGCGCTGGAACTCGGGGATAAAAATATCACCCCTGTCCATTCTCGATATGATCCCGTCCACATCGAAGTCGGCCCCGAACGTTGTAATGGAATATACAACATCTTTGTCGTCTATGTGCTCGGGAGCATCTTCGTGTGCTAGCGCCGTCATCTTTCGTTCGATCCTTTCGTGCCTCGGATCACCACTTGCCCTGGTGTATAGCTGGAAACTACCCTGGTCGACTGCGGGTAATGCGCGAACCCTAACATCCGCAATGACCGTGTTTGCTGCCACGATCGTCCCAGAACGTTGCCGCCAGACGAGAAGCTGCGGATCACAATGTGCTTCAATAGCCCCTCCCGGTTGCCTACGCTACGGTAGTCGCTGAGCGATCAGTGCCACAATCTTGGGCTTGCCGTTAATGGTCGTCTGCCTAACCTGACCGTCCAAACACGCAATTCACCAACTGCCCGCCTCAGAGATCGAGTATCTTATCGGGTCAGTTCTTCAAATCCCGGTCGGATCAACCTTAACTTCGCCGCTTAAGTCATGGATTTTATTTGAAAAAAGTCGGTTCGTGGTGCCCGGGGGCGGATTTGAACCACCGACACGCGGATTTTCAGTCCGTATCCATAGCCTGACAGGCGCAGACACTTGCAGTCATAATTCGGCAGGTTTCTCATGTGATTTCCGCGCGTTACATGTTTCTAGCGTTACACGGCCAGACACTTGCAGACAGACTAAGACGGGCCTAAATGGTACCTAGGTGGTACCTAAGAGGACACTCGGACATGCCGAAACGCGCACTCACCGCAGCCGCGGTCGATCGGCTGAAACCGCCCTCGAGCGGCCAGGTCGAGCACTACGACGCCGGCTTTCCCGGCCTCGCGCTGCGCATCTCCCACGGGGGCACGCGGGCTTGGATCTACAAGCTCCGGGCGCACGGCCGGCAGCGCAAGCTGACCCTTGGCACCTTCCCGGCCATGTCGCTCGCTGAGGCCCGGCAGGGCTGGCGCGAAGCAAAGGCTGCGGTCGATCGCGGCGAGGATCCGGCGACGACGAAGGCCGAGGCGAGAAAGCGCGAGCCCGACACGGTGAAGAGCGTTGGCGATGCCTTCATCACGAAGTATGCCGCGCCGCGAAACCGGACGGCCGACGAAGTGGCGCGCATGTTCGCCCTGCACCTCTATCCGAAGATCGGCAGCCGGCCGATCGAAACCATCACGCGGCGCGACATTCTCGACCTACTCGACGGGATCGAAGCGACGGCCTCGGGCGCTCGCGCAAACCGGGTGCTCGCGAACATCCGGCGCCTGTTCTCGTGGGCGGTCGAGCGCGGCATTCTCGAAGCCTCCCCGGCGGCCAACGTGAAGGCGCCCGGACAGGAACGGGCACGCGACCGGGTGCTGACCGACGAAGAGCTGCGGGCCTTCGTCAAGGCCTGCGAGACGATGGGTGAGCCGTTCGGGCCGCTCTTTCGGCTGTTGCTGCTCACCGGCCAGCGACGCGACGAAGTGGCATCGCTGCCCTGGGCGGAGATCGACATGGGCGCGGCGATCTGGCACCTGCCCGGCGAGCGGACGAAGAACAAGCGCGCGTCGGACGTGCCGATGGCCGATCAGGCGATCACGATCCTCGAAGGCCTGATGCGCCGCTCTGCGCTCGTCTTCCCGGCGGCATTCTCCCGCGACGGCCACACCGAGCCGCGGCCGGTCTCGGGCTTCGGCCGGGCCAAGGAACGGCTGGACGCGGCGATGCTCGCCGAGCTGCGCAAGCTCGCCGCTGAGCGAGGCGACGATCCCGGCAAGGTGACGCTGCCGGAATGGCGTCTGCACGATCTGCGGCGCACGGCGGCTTCCGGCATGGCGCGGCTCGGCATCGCGGTGCATGTTGTCGAGGCCATGTTGAACCACAAGAGCGGCACGATCTCGGGTGTGGCAGCGATCTACAATCGCCACGACTACGCGGCCGAGAAGCGATCCGCGGCTCAGGCCTGGGCGAACTATCTTGACGGGCTGACCGTTGAGAAGCCGGCGAACGTGGTGCAGCTCGAGGCGCGGGCATGGAGATCGTCATGCCTGATCTGACCTCCATTGGTGGGGTTCTTGACGGGTTTAGTGCGAGCCTCTCCGGTGCATTGGAACCTATCCGGGAATTCATGCGAACTGAACCCGGAAGCATTGGCGCTATCGACGCCGACGTTCCCCGCCGGCAGGTGCCATTCCTCGATATGTTGGCGCTGTTTTCGGGTGGCTTGGCGGGGCACGATGACGCGCTCGAAGCCGCCAGGACAAGACTGCGCGATCTTGGGATCGCGGAATTGCTTGACCCGGGAATTGTCGGACACCTTACTCCGGGAGAAGTTGCCGATCGCGTCAGACAAGCTACGGGCGCACGGTGCGATGCCCGGTCCTATGATGCCGGGGAGAATGAGACGTTCTTTCTCTTCGCGTTTGCGATCATGCATCACATGGCATTTGTGGATAGGCCGGTCGAGTCACAGCGAATTCACGGGATGATCCAACTTGGGCGTCTGCTCGAGTGGTGGCGGTGGCGGCGCCTTGGCCTCGACCAGATGGTTGTTCGCGAGAAGACCGCCGCCGCCAATCGTCTGAAGGGCGCGAAGATGAAGGCCGTGCCTGCGAACAGGCGTCGGGCAATTGCACACCAGCTCGCGCGGCGGATTAAGACCAAGCGGACGAAAGCCATTTCTGCGCGCGAGCTCGCCCGTGAAGTCCAGGCATCATGGCCAGCGAATGAAGGGAACAGGCCGAGCTATGGAGCGGTGCGAAACTACCTAGAAGATTTCGTGGCCAAGTCGTGACGACATAGCCAAACGGGCACCCGATTGTCTGCTTATGACGGCAGATAATCCCATCTCCCCCCACTTCATCGACGCCGCCCGCACTGCTGCGCGGTACGGGAAGACTATCAGGACCATCGACCGCTGGCTTGAGGACGGCCGCCTGGCATTTCCTCGGCCTCTCCATATCGGCCGCATGCGCTTCTGGCGCATCGCCGATCTTGAGGCCTGGGAAACCGCCCAGGCCGAGCGCAGCGCGGAAGCCGCCGCATGAGCCGGGTGGCCGCTTCGAGGCAATCGCCTTCCTTCTCGAAGGGCATGCGGCCTAATCACCTGCGCGTGTCCCGGATGATCGGCTTCACGCTGACCATCGGCACGCCCAAGGCATGGGCCGGCTTCACCATCGTGGCGGCGGCGCGCCTTGCCGAGACCGAGCGGGCGGCGCTCGCCTTCGCGGCGCTCAGCTCGCTCGCCCCCGAACATTCGATCGCGACCGCGGCGGCGGCCATCAGACCGGCCGGCGCCCCCTTGCCCGCGTTCCTCGGCGGGATGGACGACGCTCGGGAATGGGCTTTCTTCGCCCGCCGGCCCGAGCTCAAGGCATACGCGACCGCGGCCTTTGAGGCCATGGAAGCGCCTGATCAGGCTGATTTTTTCCGGCATTCGCGCGAGGTGGCGATATGACCGGCCGCGAGCTCGACGAAATCCTTCTGCACCGCTGGCCGGCCGTCGTCCGTCGCGTGCTGGCTGACGGGTCGGACGAATGGTTGGCTGGCTTCGTCAAATCCATCGCCCGGCACGGCAAGCGCCCATCGTGGCGGCCGACCACCAAGCAAGCGGCGATCATGCGGCGTCTGGTGTCGGAGCTGGGCACTGCCCACGAACCGATGATGGAGGTGATCGAGCGGTAAGAACACATCCGCCCTCGCCCCTGATCAGGGCGGGCAGGCGGGAACACAGAACACGGCGGCGCCCAGGGCTTAACGACTTGACCGAGGGGCGGCGCGACACGGTGGTACTCGGGGAAGCTATCACACCACCAACCGGGCGGCCATGCAGGCGAGAGCCTGTCGCTCCACGCCCGATAGCACTGCCACCAGCGGGCGGTGAACGAATGGAGTGCGCGCCTTCGACGCTGGACAGCGGAGGCGTGGCCTAAGCGGCGGCCCGGCTCCGGTGAGCAGGCAAGATCGCGGCGGTCAGCGGGCGGCTCAGAAGTCGCCATGCTGACCGTCACAGCAACCCTCACCAGTGAGCAGAGGGCAGAGCGACGGTTGAACAGAGAGAGGCGCACGAGGCGGACGATGTACGGGAGCGGAGAGACAGAGCAGATCGATCTCTTCGGCGCATCTGGTCCCAATGCCGGCACCTGCGCCGGCGAACGGAAACCGGTGGGTGCCTTTTCGATTTTCGCGCAGGCCGAGGGGGCAGCTCCGGCCGGGAGCTGCACGGCATTCCTCGAATCGCTGGCGATCCCGGAGGGGCCGAATGCCGGGAAGCCGGTGAAGCTGGCACCGTTCCAGCGGAGCTTCGTGGCCGGGGCGCTCGCCGAAGGCACCGCGGCGGCCGTTCTCAGCATCGGGCGCGGCAATGCCAAGTCGGCGCTCGCGGCCGGCATCGCGCTCGGCGGCCTGGTCGGCGCATGGGATCGCCAGCCCCGGCGGGAGATCATCGTCGCGGCCAGGACGCGCGACCAGGGGCGCATCGCCTGGGACTTCGCGGCCGGCTTCGCCGCGTCCCTTCCCCTCGAGGTCCAGCGCCGGCTGATCTACCGCCGTGCCCCCCGGCTGGAGATCGAATTCGAGGGCGACGGCGGCGGGCATGTGCTGCGCGTGATCGCCGCGGACGGCAAGAGCGCGCTCGGCGGCGCGCCCACCATGGCAATCCTGGACGAGCGCGGGCATTGGGCGCTCGATCGCGGCGACGAGCTCGAGCACGCGCTGCTCTCCGGCCTCGGCAAGCGTGGCGGCCGCGCGCTCCTGATCTCGACCTCGGCGGCGGACGACGCGCACCCGTTCTCGCGCTGGATCGATGACCCGGTGCCGGGGAGCTACGTCCAGGAGCACCGGCCGGCGCCCGCGCTCCCGGCCGACGACCGCGAGTCGCTGCAGGTGGCGAATCCCGGCGCGGAATACGGGATCGGCAGCTCGCTCGAGTGGCTGGAGGCGCAGGCGCGACGGGCGATCGCGCGGGGCGGGTCGAGCCTCACGAGCTTCCGGCTCTACAACCGCAACGAGCGGGTCTCCGGGGAGTGCCGCGATCTCCTGATCACGCTCGACGAATGGCTGGCCTGCGAGGTGGCGGAGCTGCCCGCCCGCTCGGGGCCGGTGGTGATCGGGATCGATCTCGGCGGGTCTGCCAGCATGACGGCGGCGGCCTTCTACTGGCCCGGGAGCAACCGCCCCCAGGGGCTCGGGACCCTTCCCCGCC
>NZ_DAIUBO010000221.1:0-6243 GCF_036846665.1 Amaricoccus sp.
GTCCGCGACGTGCACCCGACCCATTACGGCCGCATGTGCCCGATCGAGACGCCGGAAGGCCCGAACATCGGCCTGATCAACTCGCTCGCCAGCTTCGCGCGAGTGAACAAATACGGCTTCATCGAGACCCCCTACCGCCGCGTGAAGGACAGCCAGGTGACCGACGAGGTCGTCTACATGTCCGCCACCGAGGAAATGCGCCACACCGTCGCCCAGGCCAACGCCCAGCTCGACGAGGAGGGTCGCTTCAGGAACGACCTCGTCTCGACCCGCAAGGCCGGGGACTTCATGCTGAACCCGCCGGGCAACGTGGATCTCATCGACGTGAGCCCCAAGCAGCTCGTCTCGGTCGCGGCCTCGCTGATCCCGTTCCTCGAGAACGACGACGCCAACCGCGCGCTGATGGGCTCGAACATGCAGCGCCAGGCGGTGCCGCTCCTGCGCGCCGAGGCGCCCTTCGTGGGCACCGGCATCGAGGAGATCGTGGCGCGCGATTCAGGTGCCGCGCATACCGCGCGCCGCGCCGGCATCGTCGACCAGGTCGATGCCATGCGCATCGTGATCCGCGCCACCGAGGACGTGGCGCCGGGCGACCCGGGCGTCGACATCTACCGGCTGCGCAAGTTCCAGCGCTCCAACCAGAACACCTGCATCAACCAGCGCCCGCTGGTCAAGGTGGGCGACACGGTGGCGCGCGGCGAGTTCATCGCCGACGGCCCGTCGACCGACCTGGGCGAGCTGGCGCTGGGCAAGAACGTGCTCGTCGCCTTCATGCCCTGGAACGGCTACAACTACGAGGACTCGATCCTGATCTCCGAGCGGATCGTGAAAGACGACGTCTTCACCTCGATCCACATCGAGGAGTTCGAGGTCGCGGCCCGCGACACCAAGCTCGGGCCGGAGGAGATCACCCGCGACATCCCGAACGTCGGCGAGGAGGCTTTGCGCAATCTCGACGAGGCGGGCATCGTCTATATCGGCGCCGAGGTGGGCCCCGGCGACATCCTCGTGGGCAAGATCACGCCCAAGGGCGAGAGCCCGATGACCCCGGAGGAGAAGCTTCTGCGCGCCATCTTCGGCGAGAAGGCCTCGGACGTGCGCGACACTTCGCTCCGGCTGCCGCCGGGCGATTTCGGCACGGTGGTCGAGGTGCGGGTCTTCAACCGCCACGGCGTGGATAAGGACGAGCGCGCGCTGCAGATCGAGCGCGAGGAGGTCGAGCGCCTAAGCCGCGACCGCGACGACGAGCTCGCCATCCTCGAGCGCAACATCTACGCGCGTCTCAAGGACCTGATCCTCGGCAAGACCGCCGTGAAGGGTCCGAAGGGCGTCAAGGCCGGCTCGGAGATCTCCGAGGAGCTGCTCGGCACGCTCTCGCGCGGCCAGTGGTGGCAGCTCGCCCTCGGCGAGGATGCCGACGCCCAGGCCCAGGAGGCGCTGCACGCCCAGTTCGAGCTGCAGAAGAAGACGCTGGAGCGGCGCTTCGAGGACAAGGTCGAGAAGGTCCGCCGCGGCGACGACCTGCCCCCGGGCGTGATGAAGATGGTCAAGGTCTTCATCGCGGTAAAGCGCAAGCTGCAGCCCGGCGACAAGATGGCCGGCCGCCACGGCAACAAGGGCGTCATCTCCAAGGTGGTGCCCGAGGAGGACATGCCCTTCCTCGCCGACGGCACCCCGGTCGATCTGGTCCTGAACCCGCTCGGCGTGCCGTCACGCATGAACGTCGGGCAGATCCTCGAGACCCACATGGGCTATGCCGCGCGCGGCCTCGGCCGGGCGATCGACCAGGGGCTACAGGAGTACCGCCACACCGGCGACATGACCCCGCTCAAGGAGGCGATGAAGGTCGCCTACGGCGAGCAGGTCTACAACGAGGTCATCGCCGAGATGGACGAGCCGGTCTTCCTCGAAGCCGCCGAGAACGTCACCGCGGGCGTGCCCATCGCGACCCCGGTCTTCGACGGCGCCAAGGAGGCGGACGTGAACGACGCGCTGCAGCGCGCGGGCTTCGACACCTCCGGCCAGTCGATCGTCTTCGACGGCCGCTCGGGCGAGCAGTTCACCCGGCCCGTCACGGTCGGCGTGAAGTACCTGCTCAAGCTGCACCATCTGGTGGACGACAAGATCCACGCGCGGAGCACCGGCCCCTACTCGCTCGTCACCCAGCAGCCGCTGGGCGGCAAGGCGCAGTTCGGCGGCCAGCGCTTCGGCGAGATGGAGGTCTGGGCCCTTGAAGCCTACGGCGCAGCCTATACCTTGCAGGAGATGCTCACCGTGAAATCGGACGACGTCGCCGGCCGGACCAAGGTCTACGAGTCGATCGTCAAGGGCGAGGACAATTTCGAGGCCGGCGTGCCGGAATCGTTCAACGTCCTCGTCAAGGAGATCCGCTCGCTCGGCCTCAACATCGAGCTCTTGGACTCGGAAGCGGAGTGAGGGCGGGCCATCCCTGCCCCCTCCCCTGAAACGAGATTGAGGATAGAGACATGAACCAGGAACTCATCAACCCGTTCGCCCCGGTCGCCCCGATGCGCGCCTTCGACGAGATCAAGATCTCGCTCGCCAGCCCCGAGCGGATCCTCTCGTGGTCCTATGGCGAGATCAAGAAGCCCGAGACGATCAATTACCGCACCTTCAAGCCCGAGCGCGACGGGCTCTTCTGCGCACGCATTTTCGGGCCGATCAAGGACTACGAGTGCCTTTGCGGCAAGTACAAGCGCATGAAGTACCGCGGCGTCGTCTGCGAGAAATGCGGCGTAGAGGTGACGCTGCAGAAGGTGCGGCGCGAGCGCATGGGCCATATCGAGCTGGCCTCGCCGGTGGCGCATATCTGGTTCCTGAAATCGCTGCCGAGCCGCATCGGCCTGATGCTCGACATGACCCTGCGCGACCTCGAGCGCATCCTCTACTTCGAGCAGTATGTGGTCATCGAGCCGGGCCTGACCGACCTCAAGGCCGGCCAGCTGCTCGGCGAGGAGGAATTCCTCGACGCCCAGGACCAGTTCGGCGAGGACGCCTTCCGCGCCGGCATCGGTGCCGAGGCCATCCGCGAGATGCTCGCCGCCATCGACCTCGACGCCGAGGCCGAGCAGCTGCGCGCCGATCTCGCCGAGGCCACCGGCGAGCTCAAGCCCAAGAAGATCATCAAGCGGCTGAAGCTGGTCGAGTCCTTCCGCGAGAGCGGCAACCGCCCCGAATGGATGGTGCTGACCGTCGTCCCGGTGATCCCGCCCGAGCTGCGCCCGCTGGTGCCGCTCGACGGCGGCCGCTTCGCCACCTCCGACCTCAACGACCTCTACCGTCGCGTCATCAACCGCAACAACCGGCTGAAGCGGCTGATTGAGCTGCGGGCGCCCGACATCATCATCCGCAACGAGAAGCGGATGCTGCAGGAATCGGTCGACGCGCTCTTCGACAACGGCCGCCGCGGCCGGGTCATCACCGGCACCAACAAGCGGCCGCTGAAGTCGCTCTCGGACATGCTCAAGGGCAAGCAGGGCCGGTTCCGGCAGAACCTGCTCGGCAAGCGCGTCGACTTCTCCGGCCGCTCGGTGATCGTGACCGGCCCGGAGCTAAAACTGCACCAGTGCGGCCTGCCGAAGAAGATGGCGCTCGAACTCTTCAAGCCGTTCATCTATTCGCGGCTCGACGCCAAGGGGCTGAGCTCGACGGTCAAACAGGCGAAGAAGCTGGTCGAGAAAGAGCGCCCGGAGGTCTGGGACATCCTCGACGAGGTGATCCGCGAGCACCCGGTGCTTCTCAACCGCGCGCCGACCCTGCACCGCCTCGGCATCCAGGCCTTCGAGCCGGTCTTGATCGAGGGCAAGGCGATCCAGCTGCACCCGCTGGTCTGCGCCGCCTTCAACGCCGACTTCGACGGCGACCAGATGGCCGTGCACGTGCCGCTGAGCCTCGAGGCGCAGCTGGAAGCGCGCGTGCTGATGATGTCGACGAACAACGTGCTCTCGCCCGCCAACGGCAAGCCGATTATCGTGCCCAGCCAGGACATGATCCTCGGGCTCTACTACCTCTCGATCGCCCGCGAGGGCCAGCCCGGCGAGGGCATGGTCTTCGGCTCGATCGAGGAGGTCGACCACGCGCTGCACGCAAGCATTGTGAACCTGCATTCCAGGATCACCGCCCGCGTCGAGCAGATCGACGAGGAAGGCAATTCGGTGATGCGGCGCTTCGAGACCACGCCCGGACGGCTCAAGCTCGGCGCGCTCCTGCCGAAGAACTTCAAGACCCCCTTCGACATCGTCAACCGCCTGCTTCGCAAGAAGGAGGTCGGCGAGGTCATCGACACCGTCTACCGCCACTGCGGCCAGAAGGAATCGGTGATCTTCTGCGACCAGATCATGGGGCTCGGCTTCACCGAGGCCTTCAAGGCCGGCATCTCCTTCGGCAAGGACGACATGGTGATCCCCGAGGCCAAATGGGCCATCGTGAACCGCACCCGCGACCAGGTGAAGGAATTCGAGCAGCAATACATGGACGGGCTCATCACCCAGGGCGAGAAGTACAACAAGGTCGTCGACGCCTGGTCGAAATGCTCCGACGAGGTCGCCGGCGCGATGATGGGCGAGATCTCGGCCCAGCGCACCGACGACACCGGCGCCGAGACCGAGCCCAACTCGGTCTACATGATGTCCCATTCCGGCGCCCGCGGCTCGCCCGCCCAGATGAAGCAGCTCGGCGGCATGCGCGGCCTGATGGCCAAGCCCTCCGGCGAGATCATCGAGACGCCGATCGTGTCGAACTTCAAGGAAGGCCTGACCGTGCTCGAGTATTTCAACTCGACCCACGGCGCCCGCAAGGGCCTCGCCGACACCGCGCTCAAGACCGCCAACTCGGGCTATCTGACCCGCCGGCTGGTGGACGTCGCCCAGGACTGCATCGTCAAGATCGACGATTGCGGCACCGAGCGCTCCATCACCGCCCGCGCGGCGGTGGCCGACGGCGAGATCGTCGCCTCGCTCGCCGAGCGCATCCTCGGCCGCGTGGCGGCGGAGGACGTGCTCGACCCCAAGACCGGCGAGGTGATCTTCCGGCGCGGCGACCTGATCGAGGAGCGTGACGCCGACATGATCGAGGCGGCCGCGGTGCTCGAGATGCAGATCCGCTCGCCGCTCACCTGCGAGGCCGAGGACGGCATCTGCGCCCAGTGCTACGGGCGCGACCTCGCTCGCGGCACGAGGGTCAACCCCGGCGAGGCGGTGGGCATCATCGCCGCGCAGTCGATCGGCGAGCCCGGCACGCAGCTGACCATGCGCACCTTCCACATCGGCGGCATCGCCCAGGGCGGCTCCCAGTCGTTCCTGGAAGCGAGCCAGGAGGGCAAGCTGGTCCTGCGCAACGGCAACGTCATCAGCAACGCCGACGGCGAGCTGATCGTGATGGCGCGCAACATGGAACTCGCCATCGTCGACGAGAACGGCGTCGACCGGGCGGTGCACAAGCTCACCCACGGCTCCAAGCTGCTGGCGCGCGAGGGCGCGGATGTCCGGCGCGGCGACAAGCTCGCCGAGTGGGACCCCTACACGCTCCCGATCATCGCCGAGAAGGCGGGCGTGGCGAAGTTCGTCGACCTCGTGGCGGGCTTCTCGGTCCGCGACGAGACCGACGATGCCACCGGCATCAGCCAGAAGATCGTCACCGACTGGCGCGCCGCCCCCAGGGGCAACGATCTCAAGCCCGAGATCATCGTGATGGATCCGGCCACCGGCGAGCCCGTCCGGCTGGAGAACGGCAACCCGGAGGTGCACGCCATGTCGGTGGATGCGATCCTCTCGGTCGAGGACGGCCAGGAGATCCGCCCCGGCGACGTCATCGCGCGCATCCCGCGCGAGGGCGCGAAGACCAAGGACATCACCGGCGGCCTGCCGCGGGTGGCCGAGCTCTTCGAGGCGCGCCGTCCCAAGGACCACGCGATCATCGCCGAGATTTCGGGGCATGTGCGCTTCGGCAAGGATTTCAAGAACAAGCGCCGCATCACCATCGAGCCCGTCGACGAGGGGCTCGAGCCGATCGAATATCTGGTGCCCAAGGGCAAGCACATCCCGGTTCAGGAAGGCGACTTCATCCAGAAGGGCGAATACATCATGGACGGCAATCCCGCCCCCCATGACATCCTCGCCATTCTCGGCGTCGAGGCGCTGGCCGATTACCTGATCGACGAGGTGCAGGAGGTCTACCGGCTGCAGGGCGTGAAGATCAACGACAAGCACATCGAGGTGATCGTGC
>NZ_DAIUBO010000222.1:0-6235 GCF_036846665.1 Amaricoccus sp.
CTGGCATGACGTGCTGGCGGGCATCCTGCGGCACGTCTCGGTCGGCTACTCCGTTGGGGGCTGGGCCGAGCCCCCCGAGAGGGGGGTGCGGCGGCTGACCGCCGTCCCGTGGGCCCCCCCCGATTTTTCCGTGGTGCCGACGCCCGCCGATCCCGGCGCCCACATTCGCATGGAGACAGAGATGACCGACACGACCACCACCACGGCCCCGCCCGAGGCGCCGACCACAGAGACCCGCGCTGAGGCGAACGCGGAGATCCGCTCCATCGCCCGCATCGCGGGGCTCGACCAGTCGTGGATCGATGGCCAGATCGACGGAGGCGCAGATCCCGACACTGCCCGCCGTGCGGCCTTCGAGGCGCTAGCCAGCCGCAGCGCACCGGCCATCCGAACCGAACAAGTCCGTGTCGAGATGGGCGAGAGCCAGGACGACCCCGCGCTCCGCGCCCGGCAGATGGGCGAGGCGCTCTACGCCCGCATCAACCCGCGCCACGAGTTGAGCGAGCCCGCCCGCCGCTACGCCTATTCGACCCCGGTCGACATGGCGAAGGAACTGCTGACCCTGCGTGGCGAGTCCACCATGGCGCTGTCGCCCGCGAGCCTCGTCACCCGCGCGCTGCACACCACCTCGGACTTCCCGATCATCCTCGGGGACACGGTAGGCCGGGTGCTACGCGACGCCTACCAGGCCGCGCCCTCGGGTATCCGCCGCCTCGGCCGCCAGACCACGGCGCGGGACTTCCGGGCGGTGAACAAGATCATGCTGGGCGAGGCGCCGCTGCTGGAGAAGCTGAACGAGCACGGCGAGATCAAGGCCGGGACCATGGCCGAGGCCCGCGAAGCCTACAAGGTCGAGACCTGGGCGCGGAAGATCGGCGTCACCCGGCAGGTTCTGGTCAACGACGACCTCGGCGCCTTCTCGGACCTCGCCCGCCGCATGGGCCAGGCCGCTGCCGAGACCGAGGCGAGGATCCTCGTCACCCTCCTCGAGGCGGGAAGCGGCAACGGGCCCACGATGTCGGACGGCAAGACGCTGTTCCACGCCGACCACGGCAACAAGGCGGGCACCGGGGCGGCGATCTCCGACGCGACCCTCTCGGCCGCCCGGCTGGCGCTCAGGACGCAGAAGGGCATCGAGGACCGCACGATCCGCGTGACGCCGCGCAATCTTCTGGTCCCGCCCGCGCTGGAGACCACGGCCGAGAAGTGGCTGGCCAGCATCGCACCCGCCACCGCGGCCGATGTGAACCCGTTCTCGGGCTCGCTCTCGCTGGTGGTCGAGCCACGACTGTCGAGCGCGACGCGCTGGTATGTCACCGCCGATCCCGGCGAGATCGACGGGCTGGAGTTCGCCTATCTCTCGGGCGCCGAGGGCCCGCAGGTCGAGAGTCGCTCGGGCTGGGACGTGGACGGCGTGGAGATCCGCGTGATCCTCGATTTCGGGGCCGGGTTCATCGACCATCGGGGCTGGTTCATGAACGCGGGCGCGTGAGCATGGCCGACCTCGCCCAGCTCACCGCTTGGCGCGATGCCCTGATGGCCGCCCGCTATCAGGGCGTCCGCACTGTCGAATACGACGGCAAGCGGGTCACCTACGCGAGCGACGGCGAGATGGCCGCCGCGCTCGCGGACCTCAACCGGAAGATCGCGGGCGCGACCGAGCGCATCTCGGTCGTCCGCATCCAATCCTCGAAGGGGCTCTGAGATGAAGAACTACCTCCAGAACGGCCACATCGTCCGCGTCACGACGCCTGCGGGCGGCATCGCCTCGGGCGACGCGCTGATCGTCGGCAGCATCTTCGGCATCGCCGCCTATTCCTCGGCCGAGGGCGACCCGGTCGAGCTCTCCACGACCGGCGTGTTCCAGCTGCCGAAGGCCAGCGCGGCGGCGCTGACGGTCGGCGCGCGTGTCGCGTGGGACAACACGGCCAAGCAGGTCAACGCGCCCGCTGCGGGGCGCTTCCCCATCGGCGTAGCAGTGGAGTCCGCGGGGAGCGGCGTCACCAGCGTCGCGGTGCGTCTGGATGGGGTGGCAACGGTGGCGGCCTAAAGAACACGGCAATTCAGGTCTTCGTGTTCGGCAGGTGCTTCCCGACATGCCCCACGACCATTTTCAAACGCTCTTGGTCGAAGATGAAGTGGATGGACGCACATGAGTTCGGGTCCCCGGCGCCAATGGTGATGTGGGGCTCGAACAGTAGCTTCTGGCCCTGATACTCAAACTCGTAATGGGCGCGGAACTTCCCGCGCGTCGTGTCGGAGATGTGCATGCTGCTTCGCTTTCCCCAGCCACGGTCGCGCAGATGCTGTAGCAGGTCTCCGCCGCTCCCCTTCTCCTCTCGATTCTTGCTCCAAGCTTCGACGATCTCGTCAAGGTCGGTCAACGCCTTGAAGATGTCGTAGGGACGCTGAAACGGGCTGGCCTCTGCGGCGGATGCGGCCGTGTCGAGGATCTCGACGTTGTTACAGCGTTTCGCCGCAGCCTGCACTGCCTCCGCGACGGAAGAGAACGAGAGGTCCTCTGACTCCACGGGCTGCGCGAGTTCGTCGGGGGCTCCAGCTCCTGCGGCGAAGAACACCTGCTGGTTGGCCCTGAGGTTGGCGTTTTCCGCCTCAAGGTCTCCAAGGCGTTTCTCGACCTCATCGAGCCGAGCAAGGTCACGCTCGTAGTCCGCCCAGAAGTCGTCGCCAGTTTCCTTCTTTTCAACGAGAAGCTTCTGCCTTTCAGCAGCGTCAGCACGCCGGATCACATCGGCAATTCGTCCGTCCGGCACATAGCGAAATGCTGCGACTGCAAATATCGCTCGTTCGATTGTTCGGGCCGCGACCTCAGGCCCGACCTGCTCAATCCAAGCCCCGAAAAACAATCGGTGGCTTCGCGGGTCGGACTCCTTCGAGAATCCGGGCCAATAGATCCGCGCCGCTCCGTTGAAGCAAGACAACTGCCGACCAACCTCGTCGGCAAAATCCCACGTTAGCTCAGGGTCATCGACCCGAACCACCACTGCCACGCCGGCGAGGTTCCGTGCCAGCTTCGCGGGATCGATCTGATTGAGTTCTCCCCGGGCATACGGCGACAATAGAACCACGGGGAGCCTTCGGAGGTCACTCGTAAGGAGGGCTAGTAGGTCATTCAGGCCTTCTTGCTCTAGGGTATAGGGTTCGGCCTTGACCTGCATCTCTCCGATGAAGGCGGGAGTCTTCGTGCAGATATCGCGGACCGCGCGCGGCGATCCGAAGAGCAGCCTCGCAGGCGAGACACTGTACTCGACAGACTCGATGGATATGAGATGCTCGACCCCACACCGATCACCGAATTGACCGACGCGCACCTCGTTCGCCCACCTCAACCCATCATCGTTGTCATCTGGAAAGGACCAGCGGATGCGGACTACGCGCTCGTCGCCGTCCTGGTAGACCGATGAAGATAGCGAATGACGTTCCGGAACACCTTCCTGGGCGCCCACGACTTCCGGGTCGAAGTTGAAGTCAGGAAGCTGCCGCCGGCCCTGATAGTGCCGAACGATCCAGTCTTGGTAGGTCGATAGAACGCTTGCGATGCCGTTTTCAGCCGCCACATCGAACCGACATGCGTAAACAAGACGAGCCATGAACCACCCCTGACGGATCGAATGTTGGTAACAACAGCGCCATACTGAGGATCAGAAGCGGTGCAATCAAGCGCCATCGGCTCGCGAACTCCTGCGGAACATCGGCGCTGTCCCGTGTCGCATCCGTGTTGCACGGAGGAATCGGGGCTGATCGTAAGCCTTTGGAATCTTTGGGGAGTGTTCGGGACGGGCTTGTAACACGACGCGACACGCAAAAGCCGCCCGGTGGGCGGCCTAAGTCTTTGATATCTTGTCGGAAAGTTTGGTTGCGGGGGCAGGATTTGAACCTACGACCTTCAGGTTATGAGCCTGACGTATCCGCTTGCCAGAACTTCCTGCTGGACTTCTCCCGGGCACAGAGCGTCACTGCACTCACATGGCGACGCGGGGTGTCGCCACGGAGTCCCCGCCCGACGGCACCGTTTCGGGCCTTCGGTCAGTACCAGGCCGCGCAATCCACGCCGCCCCTGACAGAAGGATCGAACCATGCCAAGGCTTTCCGATACTCAGACCATCCTGCTCACTGCGGCTGCAGCGCGTCCGGATCTGCGCCTCCTTCCCGTCCCAGACAGGATCAGGCTGAAGGGCGGGGCGCTCGAGAGGACGGTCAAGGCCCTGTTCGATCGGGGCTTCGTCACCGACGGCACCGGGACCGGCCCGACGGCGCAGCCGACCACGGACAGCAACCGGCTTGTCGTCACGCCGAAGGGCCTCGCAGCGATCGGCGTCGAGATTCCGGACGCGGGGCCACCCGCATCCGGGGATTGCCGGAGTGCCCGTCGCAGCACCGATGCATCCCTCCGGCCCGACCGTCCCGGCGGCAAGCTCGGCATCCTTCTCGACGCGGTCGCACGGCCGACGGGCGCGACGCTCGATGAACTGGCCACTGCCACCGCCTGGCTGCCACACACCACCCGCGCCGCCCTTGCCCGGCTCCGCCAGCGCGGCTTCGATGTCCGCCTCGTGACGACGGACGGACGCAAGGCCTATCGCCTTGTCGAGGCGGCCTGATGCCGAACCTGGTAGCAAGAGATGGCGCGGAATTCGCGCCGTCTGAAGGTCTGCCTTTGGACGAGCGCATTGCCGGCCTCGCCGGGTTGCCGATCGCCGAGCTGCGAATGGTCTGGTCGGACTCATGGGGCACGCCGCCACCGAAGGGCGCCCGGCGACGCCTCTTGATGCTCGGTATCGCCTGGAAGTGTCAGGCAGACACTCTCGGCGGAATGTCGCGGCAACTGGAGCGCCGGCTCGCGGCCCTCGAAGCTAGCTTCGGTCAGGGCGGCACGGTCGATGCGCGGGCTGCGAAACAGGCAAGCGCTCCGCGGCTCCTCCCCGGCACCCGGCTGATGCGGGCCTGGGGCGACGAGAGGCACGAGGTCATCGTCACCGAGACCGGATTCCTCTGGCGCGGGAAATGCTGGACCTCGCTCTCGGCCATCGCCCGGGCGATCACCGGAAGCCGCCGCAACGGTCCGGCCTTCTTCGGCCTGCGCGACGGAGATGCGGCATGACAGGGACGAAGGGTAGCCGCAAGACGAGCCGCTGCGCGATCTACACCCGCAAGTCCACCGAAGAGGGACTGGACCAGGACTTCAACTCGCTCGATGCCCAGCGCGAGGCCTGTGCGGCCTACATCCTCAGCCAGAAGCACGAGGGCTGGACCGCGATCCCTGACCGCTACGACGACGGCGGTTTCTCCGGCGGCTCGATGGAGCGCCCTGCCCTGACCCGGCTGCTGGCCGCCATCGAGGCCGGCAAGGTCGATGCGGTGATCGTCTACAAGGTCGACCGACTGACCCGGTCGCTCGCCGACTTCGCCCGCATCGTGGCGATCTTCGACGCAGCCGGCGTCTCCTTCGTCTCGATCACCCAGGCCTTCAACACCACCACCTCGATGGGCCGGCTGACGCTGAACGTGCTCCTGAGCTTCGCCCAGTTCGAGCGCGAGGTCACCGCCGAGCGCATCCGTGACAAGATCGCCGCCTCGAAGGCCAAGGGCATGTGGATGGGCGGCATCGTCCCGATGGGCTACCGGGCCGAGGGGCGCAATCTTGTGCCGGAGCCGGAGGAGGCCAGGCAGGTCAAGCGGATCTTCGAGCGCTACCTGGCGCTCGGCTCGGTGATCGCGCTGAAGGCAGAGCTCGACGCCGCGGGCATTCGCACCCCCCTGCGCCGGCACCGGAACGGTCGCACCACCGGTGGCACCGCCTTCTCCCGTGGCAAGCTCTACGCCATGCTCGCCAACCCGGTCTGCGTCGGCCGCATCCGGCACCGGGACAAGGTCCATCCCGGCCAGCATGATGCGATCATCGGGGAGAGCCTCTGGGAGGCCGTGCAGCAGCGCCTCGCTGCCAACCGCCGCCGGCAGGCGACCGGAGGATCCGCTGGTGACCCAAGCCCGCTCGCGGGCCGGGTGTTGGATCCCGATGGTCGGAGGATGCGCCCGAGCCATGCCCTGAAGAAGAGGCGGCGCTACCGCTACTATGTCAGTGCTTCCCTGATCGAGCAGGGCGTCGCTCATGGCGCGCGGGGCTGGCGCATCCCGGCGGCCGAACTGGAGGCGGCCGTTGCCCGGACCATCGCCGCCAAGCTCCGGGATCCGGCGTTCCAGGCACGGATGATCG
>NZ_DAIUBO010000223.1:0-6160 GCF_036846665.1 Amaricoccus sp.
GCTCGACCTCGACGGCGACGGGATGCTCATGGGCTGGGGCGACGGCTGGGGCTGGGGAAAATTCCCCGGCAACGGCGGCATGGCGCTGGTCTCGCGGCTGCCGCTCGACACGGAGGCCGCGCGCAGCTTCCGCATGCTGCGCTGGGCGGACCTGCCCGGCGCGGCGCTGCCCGAGACCCCGGAGGGCGGTCCCTGGCCGGATGCCGGGGCGCAGGCGGCCTTCCGGCTGTCGTCGCGGTCGCATTGGGACGTGCCGGTGATCCTGCCGGATGGCGGGCGGCTGCATCTCCTGGCCTCGAACCCGACGCCGCCGCTCTTCGACGGGCCGGAGATGGGGAACCGGCTGCGCCACCGGGACGAGCTGCGCTTCTGGGCGCTCTATCTCGACGGCACGGCCTTCGCCGACGACCAGGGGCGGGTGGCGCCGGCGGCCGCGGCGCCGGTGGTGGTGCTCGGCAACCTCAATGCAGATCCGGCGGACGGGGCGGGTCTCGACGGCGCGATCGCGCAGCTGCTCGACCATCCGCGGCTGCGGGATCCCCTGCCGCGGAGCGAGGGCGCCGTCGCCGCCGCGGCGGCCCAGGGCGGGGCGAACCTGCGACAGAACGGCGCGCCCGCGACCGATACCGCCGATTGGCGCGACGACGGGGGGCCGGGCAACCTGCGCGTCGATTACGTCCTGCCCGATGCGGCGCTGGAACTCGTCGGCGCGGGCGTGTTCTGGCCGGCGCCGGAGGCGGCGCTCGCCGGAGCGGTGGCCACCGGGCCCTCCCACCGGCTGGTCTGGGCCGATGTCGTGCTGCCGGAAGCCGAGCCCGCGACCAGCGCGGCGAAGACCGCCTCCGCCGCGCTCGGCCGGTAATCGGGCAGCAGCCGGGCGAGCGGTTCCGGGTCGAGCCGATGCGGCAGGTCCCAGAGATAGCGCATCTCCAGCAGTTCGCGCCACATCGGGTTGAAGGGCGCGCCGAGGCGCAGGAGCGCCCATGGGAAGCCGCGGAGGGTGACGCCGCGCCCCATCGCCTGCGCGAGGCCGGCGCGCAGCTCCTCCCCGGTCAGCGAGAGGCCCGCGAAGGGCACGTCGGCGAAGGCCGGCAGGTCCTCGCGGATCTCGGCGAGCCCCACCGCGGCGCGGGCGGCGTCGGGCAGCCAGGCCCAGGCATGCACCGCGTCCCGCCGCCCCGGATAGATCAGCCGCCCCGCGGCGAGCGATTTCGCGAGCACCGCGTCGAACCAGTTGCCGCTGGCCTCCGCCTCGAGGAAATCGCCGGCGCGCAGCACGATGGTGCGGACGCCGCGGGCCGAGGCCGCGCGGAAGGCCGCCTCCATCTCGGCGCGCAGCCGCCCCTTGCGCGTGTCCGGGCGGTGCGGCGTGCCGGGACCCAGCAGCTCCGGCATCGCCCTGCCGAAGACATAGACATTGCCGGGGATCAGCACGGTCGCGCCGCTCGCTTCCGCCGCGGCCAGAACCGCGCGGGTCAGGGCGGGCAATTCCTTCGCCCAGTCCGGATAGGGCACGTTCGCGGCATGCACGATCAACTCGCGCCCCTCGGCCAGGCGGGCGAGCGCGCCCGCGTCGCGCAGGTCGCCCCTGTGCCCGGTGGTGCCGGGGATGCCGGGCGCGGCGCCGCGGGACAGCGCATGCACTTCCCAGCCGGCATCGCGGAAGGCATGGGCCGAGGCGCGGCCGAACCGGCCCCGCGCGCCGAGGACCAGGACGGATCGGGACATGACGGTCTCCTCTCGAAAGGCTGCGGTCGCCGACAGATCTATCGATTCGAATGCGGATGGAAACCGCCGAGATCCGGCGATATGAAATTCATTCATTCATTCATGAAGGATGGCAAGGGACTCGACTGGTCGCTGGTCCGCTCCTTCCTCGCGGTCGCCGAAACCGGCTCGCTCTCCGCGGCGGCCCGCGCGCTGGGATCGAGCCAGCCGACGCTGGGGCGGCTCGCGGCGGCGCTCGAAGCGCTCGCCTCGCCTTGACCCCGGGACGGGCGGGGGGTAGCGGAAACCCCGCACCCTTGCGAGGACAGATCCATGGCCGACCCGACGCTCCTGATCCTTCCCGGCGACGGCATCGGCCCGGAGGTCATGGCGGAGGTGCGCAGGGTCATCGACTGGTACGGCGCCAGGCGCGGCCTGCGCTTCGCGGTCGAGGAGGATCTGGTCGGCGGCTGCGCCTATGACGCCCACGGGATCCCCCTGACCGACGCCACCATGGCGCGCGCCCAGGCGGCGGACGCCGTGCTGCTCGGCGCGGTGGGCGGGCCGAAATACGATGCCCTCGATTTCTCGCTGAAGCCCGAGCGCGGGCTCCTTCGGCTGCGCAAGGAAATGGACCTCTACGCCAACCTCCGGCCCGCGCAATGCTTCGACGCGCTGGCGGATTTCTCCTCGCTGAAGCGCGAGGTGGTCGCCGGGCTCGACATCGTCATCGTGCGCGAGCTGACGAGCGGCATCTATTTCGGCGAGCCGCGCGGCATCGTCACCGAGGGCAACGAACGGGTCGGGATCAACACCCAGCGCTACACCGAAGGCGAGATCGCCCGCGTCGCCCGCGTCGCCTTCGAGCTGGCGCGGAAGCGCTCGAACAAGGTCTGCTCGATGGAGAAGGCCAATGTCATGGAATCGGGCGTGCTCTGGCGCCAGGTGGTGACCGAGGTCCATGCCGCGGAATTTCCCGACGTGGCGCTCTCCCACATGTATGCCGATGCCGGCGCGATGCAGCTCTGCCGCTGGCCGAAGCAGTTCGACGTGATCGTCACCGACAATCTCTTCGGCGACCTTCTCTCCGATGCCGCCGCCATGCTGACCGGAAGCCTCGGCATGCTGCCCTCGGCCTCGCTCGGCGCGCCCATGGCGAACGGCCGGCCCAAGGCGCTCTACGAGCCGGTGCACGGCTCGGCCCCGGACATCGCCGGAGAGGGAAAGGCCAATCCGATCGCCTGCATCCTCTCCTTCGCCATGGCGCTGCGCTATTCCTTCGACGCGGGCGAGGAGGCGGCGCGGCTCGAGGCCTCGGTGGAGCGCGTGCTGGCCGACGGGCTGCGCACCGCCGACCTGCTCGGCCCCGAGGGCGGGAAGCCGGTCTCGACACGGGCGATGGGCGACGCGATCCTCGCGGCGCTGGACGAAAGCCTCTGAAAGGGAAGCGAGCATGACCGAAGCCGCAAGGTCCCCGACCCTCCGCGGCGCGGCGCTGGCGCTGACCGCCTTCGGGATCTACGCGACCCACGACGTCGTCATCAAATTCCTCGGCGCGAGCTTCTCGCCCTTCCAGATCATCTTCTTCTCGACGCTCTTCGGCTTTCCGGTGGTCACCTTCATGCTGATGCATGACCCCGAGCCGGGCAACCTGCGGCCGCGTCACCCCTGGTGGACGGCGCTGCGCACCTTCGCGGCGGTGGCGACCGCGGCCTCGGCCTTCTACGCCTTCTCGTCGCTGCCGCTGGCGGAGGTCTATGCGATCATCTTCGCCTCGCCGCTCCTGATCACCATCCTGGCGGTGCCGATCCTCGGCGAGCGCGTCGGCTGGCGGCGCTCGCTCGCGGTCGGGGTGGGGCTGATCGGCGTCATCGTGGTGCTGCGCCCGGGGGCGACGCAATTCGAGCTCGGCCATCTCGCGGCGCTGACCGCGGCGATCTGCTCGGCGGTCGCGGCGGTGATCATGCGCAAGATCGGCCGCGACGAGCGCTCGGCGGTGCTGCTGCTCTATCCGATGATGGCGAATTTCGTGGTCATGGGCTGCGCCATGCCCTTCGTCTACGAGCCGGTCTCGGGGCTGCATCTGGGCGGCTTCGCGGCCATTGCCGTGCTCGGCTTCCTGGGGGCGCTCTTCCACATCGCCGCCTATCGCACGGCGCCGGCGGTGGTGGTGGCGCCGATGCAATATTCCCAGATCCTCTGGGCCGTGGCCTATGGCGCGTTCTTCTTCGGCGAGACGCCGGCGCGCAACACCGCCATCGGCGCCGGGATCATCATCGCGAGCGGCCTCTACGTCGTCTTCCGCGAGGGTGGCTCGACCGCCTCGCGCACCACGCCCGTCTTGCGCACCCAGACGCGCTACCTGCTCGGCACGGTGCCGCGCATCGGCGCGCTGCGGCGGATCTGGCGCCGGAACAGGACCGCGGCCGACAGGGCCCCGACCACCTAGTTCCCGAGCTCCAGCAGATAGGGCTCGCCCCAGCCGCGCAGGCTGTCATGGGCGCGGATGGCGACGCGGCCGAGCTCCGGCGGCACCGCCACGCCGCCGAGCGCGCGGGTGAAGGGCTGCTCGGTGACATGCGGGTGCAGCAGCGCGCGATAGCCGAGCCGGCTGCCGTCGGGCGCGGCGATCTCCCAGCCGTCTACGTAATGCTCCCAGCCGGTATCGGCATGGGCGACGGTGACCTCGAAGCGCCATGTGGCCCCCTCCCGCGTCGCGGTGGCGGCGGTGACGCGCGGCTCGCCGGCCATGGCGACGGCGGGCAGGAGCGCGGCGACGGCGAGCAGGTGGCGCATGGCCGAGACCCTAACGGAAACCGCCTGGTTCGGTGGTCACGATTGCGCGGTTGAGAAGACGCTGGCGGTTGCCGCCGATTCGAGCCCGGGAACGGCATTGGTGGATTATTCGAGCCAAGCGTGATACGATTATCCTATTTTACCGAGCACAATTTGAAGGACACTCCTGATGCGTATTCAAACCGGCGCCCTTGCAGCAGCTCTCTTGTTGCTTGTGGCATGTGAGCAGCGACCAATTGCATCGTCCCAGGCTGGAGACGGCCCGGCTATGCCGCAGTCGGGCGGATTCGCGCCGGCGTCGGGGACGTCGTCCGGCTTCCCGGCGGCAACCGTCGCGACCTCCGGAACCCAATTCCGCCCTGATGCTGGGGAGAGTACTTCCGAGGCGCCAAGGCAAGCGCGATCGATTGCCGGCGCCGCCACCGCAACTGGCCCACGCGCGCAATCCGCGACCGCTACGTCCAGTCGAACGGCCAAACAGACCTCGACCAGCCAGGCGACGACCCAGCCTGGCACGCGACAAAGCAGCGTGTCGGGTGATGGCAGCACGAAAGGTGCCGGTGGCAATAACAGCGACGAGGTTGATCGCAGCGAGATGCTGACGAACACCGCTCCGGTGACCGTTGACTCCGGCGGGCGAGGTGCAGGTCTCGGCCCGGTATGCGACTGTGAGCCGACGATGCCGAGGGACCTCACGCCTCGTGGGATCGTCGGCGGTCAGGTTCCGAACATCGACGTGCAGATTCGTGATGGTCGCACCCCCGGCAACATCAGGGGGATTGAACAGCTCCGGCGGTGAGGTGGCATGTTAAAGGTGTTTCGCGCGGCCAAGTCGGCAGGCGAGGTGGCGGGAGGGTTGGCTGCCATGATTGGCCTTCCCGCAGTCATCTTCGGCTTCTACGCGTTCAGCGGGGAGATCTACGATTCCCTCACAGCGCCCGATGTAACGGTCGAAGTCGAGTCGATGACCCTGCGATGCTTTTATCGCTTTCAGGATCCCGAACAGTTTGCCCGTTTCAGCGATGGCGACAGGGAGACCTTCATCGAGAACTGCGACGCAGCCCCCGTGGCATTGTCGTTCACTGCCGAAGTCACCAACCACGACAGAATTCGCCGCACCGTTACCGGCTTCTCTGCCGAATTGTCCCTCGCGATCGTTGCGGACCCAGTGGCGTTCACCCGGACCTGGGAGGTCGCGCACGAGATCCATGGCGCGGCTGAAACCAATATTCGCCGGAACTGGTACACTGTCGAGCTATCGCCGTCTCGCACCACTCGGCACGAGGTCTGGATCGAGCAACAGGGACCGGAACTCGAGGCGCTGCCGTGGGGCCCTGTTCGGTCCTGGTTGGCCGACCCGACCGACCCGCCCGTTGGCGCCCTGATCGAAGCCCTCATCTTCATCGATCTCGCCGGCCGCGATGCGCAGGAGTTGGTGGCAATTTGTCGCTTTCCGCTGAAGGCGGACGCTTTGGGCCGATTCCGAGCTCTCCCGCCGGTTCGCCAGTTGCGATTTACGGCGCTCTGCCAGCCGGATACGGACCGACAACAAGCGGCTTGAATCACGGCTGCCTTCGGCGTAACCACCCCCGGTGTCGGAGTGTAGCGCAGCCTGGTAGCGCACCTGCTTCGGGAGCAGGGGGTCGGAGGTTCGAAT
>NZ_DAIUBO010000224.1:0-6137 GCF_036846665.1 Amaricoccus sp.
CCCGCCGGCAAGCGAGCCGGTGAAGCCCACCGCCTTGATCAGCGGATGCTGCACCAGCGCATGGCCCACGTCGCGCTTGCCGCCCTGGATCAGCGAGAAGACGCCCGCGGGCATGCCCGTCGCGCGGATCGCCGCGTCGATCGCCTGCGCGACGATCTCGCCGGTGCCGGGATGCGCGGAATGGCCCTTGACCACCACCGGACAGCCTGCCGCCAGCGCCGCAGCGGTGTCGCCGCCGGCGGTCGAGAAGGCGAGCGGGAAGTTCGACGCGCCGAAGACCGCGACCGGGCCGATGGGACGCTGGATCATCCGCAGATCCGGCCGCGGCAGCGGCTTGCGATCGGGCAGCGCCGCGTCGTGCCGGCGGTCGAGATACTCTCCCTTCTCGATATGGCGCGCGAAGAGCCGCAGCTGCCCCACCGTGCGGCCGCGCTCGCCCTCGAGCCGGGCTTCGGGCAGCCCGGTCTCCTGGGTGCCGATCTCGGTGATCGCGGGGCCCCGCGCCTCGATCTCCTCGGCGATCGCGTCGAGGAAGGCCGCCCGCTCCGCCCGGCTGGTCGCGCCATAGGTCTCGAAGGCCGCCTCGGCGGCCCGGGCGGCGCGATCGACCAGATCGGGCGTTCCCACCGCGAAGCGATGTGCCGGGCCATGCGCCGGGTCGGAGGAGAATTCCGCCTCCGCCCCCACCCATTCGCCGGCGATCAGGTGCTTGCCCGTGATGGTGGCTCGTTCCGCGACGATCTCGGTCATATCAGGTTCCTCTGCGAAAGGTTGCGCATCAGCGCCGCGATCCCGAAGGTCCATTCGGGACATTCCGTCGACAGGCGCACGATGTTGGTGAGGCGGCCGAGGCCGGGCGCGGCGATGCTCACCCGGTCGCCCACCTTGTGGGTGAAGCCCTCGCCCGGCACGTCGCGATCCTCGGTCGGCGCGAAGAGCGTTCCGAGGAAGAGCATGAAGCCGTCGGGATACTGGTGGTGGCGCCCCCGCGTCTGGCGCACCAGATCCTCCGGGTCGCGGCTGATCTCGCGCATCGAGCTGTGCCCGGTCAGAAGGTAGCCGTCCTCGCCCTCGACCTCCAGCGTCAGCTCCGCGCGGCGCACGTCGTCGAGGCCGTATCCCGCATCGAAGAGCCGGATCATCGGCCCGATCGCGCAGGAGGCGTTGTTGTCCTTGGCCATGGGCAGAAGCAGTGCCGAGCGCCCCTCCACGTCCCGCAGGTTCACGTCGTTGCCGAGCGTCGCCCCCACGATCCGCCCGTCGGAGGCGACCGCGAGCACGATCTCGGGTTCGGGATTGTTCCACGTCGAAGACGGGTGCAGCCCCACCGCCGCGCCGGGACCCACCGAGGAGAGCACCTGCCCCTTGGTGAAGACCTCCGCATCCGGCCCGATCCCGACCTCGAGATACTGGGACCAGAGACCCTCGGCGATCAGCGCCGCCTTGACCCGCGCCGCGCCCTCCGAGCCGGGCCTGACGTCGCGCAGGCTGTCGCCGATCGCGGCCGCGATCCGCGCCCGCACTGCCTCCGCCCTGGCCGGATCGCCGGCGGCGCGCTCTTCGATGACCCGCTCGACCATGGATTTCGCGAAAGTCACGCCGCAGGCCTTCACCGCCTGAAGATCGCAGGGCGCGAGGAAATGCGCGCCTCCCTGCCCCGGCACCGCTGCCGCGATCTCCCCGATGCTCCCGATCGCCACACCTTCGGCCGTGGCGACATAGGCCGCCGGGTCCGCCATCTCGCAGACATCGCGCACGGTCGGCGCCTCGCGCGACGTGATGTCGATGACCTGCCCGTCGCGGATCGTGACCACCGAAGGCCCGCCGGCGGCTTCCGTCCACACCCGCCCGAGAAGGCAACTGCCCGCCGCATCCTCGCCCAAGAAATCCGTCATGCCCGCACCCTTCTCCGCTGGCCGCTCCCGTCTTACCGGCGCAGGCGGCGCGCTTGAAGCCCCAGAGCGATATTTTGCCCCGCAGACGGCGCGCCCCGGGCCGGCCGGGGTTCCCGTCCCGGCCGGCCCCTGTACGGGCTGCCGCCGGTCGCCTATGAAGCTTCGGTCACGAGGCCCGGATCGGGGACGTCATGCTGCGCAAACTGGCCCTTCTCTTCATCGTCGTCGCGGGCGGGGTCACGGCCTTCTTCGTCTTTCATCACCCGCCGATGCGGCTGATGCCGCCGCCGCTTCTCTACCAGACCGACGGCCAGCGCATCTTCGACGCCAGCCCCGCGCTCGAGGTGGACAGCCGGATCGATCTCTTCTACGTGACGAACCGCCTGCCGGTCGGAACGCAGGGGTCGCGGATCTACACCGTCGCGCCGGATCGCCGCCTGCATTTCGGCACCGCCACGCTCAGGATCGGCGAGGACGACACCCCGATCGAGCAGATCCTCGAATGGAGCAAGCGGGCCGATACCGGCGACCGGCCCTTCATCCGGCTGGAGCGCATGCAGGAGGCCGCAACGCTGCCGCAGGGCGCCGAACCCGATGCGGACACGCTCGCGTGGTTCGAATCGGTCGATGCGGCGCTTGCGGCCAGCCGCAACCGCGACGTCCTGGTCTATGTGCACGGGGCGAACACGACCGTGGAGCGCGCCGCCGGCCAGGCCGCGCAGCTGAAGCATTTCGCGGGCCGCGATTCGGTCGTGGTGCTCTATGTCTGGCCCACCGCCGAGAACTTCCTGCGCTACTCCCGCGACATCGAGAACGCCTTCGGCGCCTCGCCGCATCTCGCGGAATTCCTCGAACTGCTCGCGGCGCATACGAACGCCCGCAACATCGACGTCTTCACCTACAGCGCCGGCGCGACCATCGGCAGCGACGGCCTCGCGCGCCTGGCCACGGACGCGCCCCAGGCCGCGGAACGCCTGGGCGAGATCTACCATGCCGCTCCCGATGCCGATTTCCGCGGCTTCGTCGACGACCTCCAGCGCTATTCGGGATATGCCGAGCGCGTGACGACCGCCGTGAACCTCGGCGATTCCGCGCTGCGGCTCGCCGGCGCCGTCAACCGCGCCTCCCGCGCCGGCCGGCCCGACCTCGCCGAACTGTCGCCTGCGGCCACCGAATGGCTGCTCGCCGCCGCCGCCGAGGACGACGGCGTCGACATCCTGCAGGTGCACCCGGAGAACATGCCCGACCTCGCCGCCACATCGCATACCTTCTGGTACGACGACCCCTGGGTCAGCAACGATCTCCTGCTGGCCCTTCTCTTCAACCTCGGCACGGCCGAGCGCGGCCTCGAGCCCGGCACCGGCACCTCCGGCACCGGCTACTGGACCTTCCCCACCGACTACCCCGAGCGCATCGCCGCATTGGGCAGGCGCCTCGCCGCGGCCGCCCGCATGCAGGCGACGCCCTGAACGGCTCAGCGCTCGGTAATGCGCCGCAGCAGGTCACCGTAGCTCATCTCGTGATCGAAGGCGCCGGTGCGCAGGAAGATTACCGCCTGGGCGATCACCAGCGGGTTGTTCATCATGAAGGTATGGGTGACCGGCAGCACGATATGGTCCGTCATGCCCTCGACCCGGGTGCTCTCCACCGACACGGCCCCATCGTCCGGACCCGGCAGGAAGGCCGAGAAGAGCGGATTGACCGACCTGTCGCCGGCGATCACGCCGAGCTCGAAATCGACCGGCCCGAGCTTCGCGCTGATCCCCTCCGTGCCGAGCTCGGTTCCCGCCGGCCCGGTCAGCATCGGAAAGATCGCGAGATCCCCGAAGGTATCCACCACCTCCGAGCCCTGGTTCGGCGGCGCGAGCATCACCGCGCGCCCCATGTTCTCGGGCCGGTTCTCGCGCATCCAGCCGCGCAGCAGGATGCCGCCCATCGAATGCGTGACGAAATTGACGCGCTCCTCGCCGCATTCCGCAACCGCCGAGGTCACATGATCCATCAGCCCCTCGATCGTCGTCTCGGTCGAGGGATAGCCCAGGTTGACCAGCCGGAATCCGGCCGCCCCGAGCATCTCCTCCATGACGAGGAGCGATGTCTCGCTGCGCCCCAGCCCGTGCAGCAGCACGACGCAGCCGCCCTCGGATGCGCCCCCCTCCGCCTCCATCGTCTGCGCCTCCGTCGCCATCGGCTGTGCCAGCAGCACGAGGCCCGCGAGCCCCCCCAGGACCGCCGTCAGGATGGGCCGCCTGCCCCCCGCCGACCCGGGCGCCGGCGCATCACTGCAGGACGAGCGTTCAGACATTCACAGACTCCCTGGGCCGAAGGAACCCCAGCACCATCTCCGCGGTATCCCGCTCGCGCCGGGCCAGCCATTCGGCATCTATGGGACAGTCGAACACCACGCGCAACGTGTGCTGGTTCGAGATCGGGAAATAGCAGAGCGAGGCGATGGCGATATAGAGATCGACAGGATCGACGCCGCTGCGGAACGCGCCCGCCGCGGCCCCGCGTTCGAGGATCTTCTGCAACTGCACCACGAGCGGCGACTGGATCTCGCTCACGTCGCGCATCTGGCGGATCGTGGCGCCGCCGCGCAGGTTCTCCGTATTGAGCATCGAGACGAACCAGGGCTTGGAGCGGAAATGCTCCAGCGTGAACGCGACCAGCGCGCGGATCGCCGATTCCGGATCCTTGCTTTCGAGGTCGAGCCCGTTCTCGCCCGAGCGGATCTGCACATAGGCCTCGCGCAGGGCCGCCATGTAGAGCGCGTCCTTGTCGCCGAAATAGCTGTAGATCAGCGGCTTGCTGACGCCTGCGCGAGCGGCGATGGCGTCGATCCGGGCGCCCGCATGGCCGAGCTCGGAGAATTCCTCGAGCGCCGCGTCGAGGATCGCCCGGCGCGAGCGCTCGGCGTCGCGGCGCTGGGGCGGACGGACGGCGCGCGTCATCGATCGGCCCTCCGGCCCGCCGGCAGCAGCCTGCCGAGCGCCCGCCGTACCGCCGGCAGGCTCGCGAGGATGGTCAGCAGGATCAGCGCCACGAAGACCGCGGAGATCGGCCGGGTGAAGAAGGGCGTCAGGTCGCCGTCGCTCAATGTCAGGCCCCGGCGAAGGTTCTTGTCGAGCAGATCCCCGAGGATGATCCCAAGCACCAGCGGCGGCATCGGGAAGTTCATCTGCCGCAACACGAAACCCGCCACCCCGAACCCCACCATGACCCAGACGTCGAAGAGCCGCTGGGTCAGCGCGAAAGGTCCGATCACGCAGAGCGCGAAGACCACCGGCATCAGATATTCCCGCGGCACCTTGAGCACCTGCACGAAGACCCGCGCCAGTGCCAGGCCGTAGACGGCGATGGCGATAGTCGCGAGAAACAGCATCGCGGCCACCGAATAGATGAAATCCGGCTGCTCGAGCATGATCATCGGCCCCGGCCGGATGCCGTGGATGAAGAGCGCAGCGATCAGCACCGCCGCCGGGGCCGAGCCGGGCACGGCCAGGGTCAGAGCCGGGATCAGCGCGCCCGGCACGACCGCGGAATTGCCGGTCTCCGCGGCGGTCAGCCCCTCCTTGGACCCGTAGCCGAACTGGTCGCGCTCGGGGCTCAGCCGCCGCGCCGCTGCGTAGGAGGCCCAGGCGCCGATATCCTCACCCACCCCGGGAATGATGCCGACCATCGTGCCGATCACCCCCGAGCGCCCGATGGTCCAGCGGTAGCGCCAGAGGTCCGCCAGCCGCGGCAGCACCCGGTCGGCGCCGCGCCTGAGATCCGCGATGTCGGGCCGGCGCCGCCACATCACCGTGAGCACCTCGGCGAAGCCGAAAGCCCCGACCATGGCCGGGATCAGCCCGATGCCGCCGTTCAGCTCGCTCAGGCCGAAGTTGAAGCGGACATGGGCGTGTATCCCGTCCGATCCCACCATCGCCACCATCAGCCCGAGGATCCCGGCGATATAGCCCTTGATCGGCGCGGCGCCGCCGGTGAGCTGGCCCGAGATCACGATCCCGAAGACCGCGAGCCAAAAGAACTCGAAGGATCCGAACTTCAGCGCCGCCTCGCCCAAGGGTGGGGCGAGCAGCACAAGGAGCACGATGCCGACCACCGTGCCCAGCGCCGATCCGGCCGTCGCCAGCGCCATCGCATAGGCCGCCTCGCCGCGCTGGGCCAGCGGATAGCCGTCGAGCGCCGTGGCGGCGCTGGCCGGCGTGCCGGGGATGTTGAGCAGGATCGCCGTGCGCG
>NZ_DAIUBO010000225.1:0-6078 GCF_036846665.1 Amaricoccus sp.
GCATCGGTCAATGCCGCCGGCGCCCCGTTGTCACGCTGCTTTCACCCTTTTGCCCCGGGCCGTTAATGTTCCTGCGGTAACATTATGGCAATCAAGCGGATTTGGAAGTTCGAATGGCCTACCTCGGAATAACGGCATCGGAAGGCGGGCTCGTCCCCGTGGACGATGACCGCGATCTGGAGGTGGCGCTCGGGGCAAGCCTCGAAAGCCTTCCCCCCGCCGCGCCGATTCTGATCCTGATCCACGGCTACAAGTTCGACCCCGCGCATCCCGTCACCAACCCGCACGGCTCGCTCTTCTCCTTCAGCGCCGACAACAGCAGCCGCAAGATCCGCAGCTGGCCGACGGGCCTCGGGTTCGGCCGCACCGACACCGCCTCGGGCCTCTGCATCGGCTTCGCCTGGCCGGCGAGAGCCTCGCATCTGGGCAGCCTCCTGCGCCGCGGACGCACCGGCTTCGCCGAGGTCTACGACCGGGCGCCCGCCTATGGCGAGAAGCTCGCGGAACTCGTCGCGCGCATCCAGGCGATCGCGCCCGGGCGCGTGGTCGACCTGCTGGCGCATTCGCTCGGAGCCCGGGTCGCGCTCGCCGCCCTGCCCTTCCTCGACATCGCGCCGGGCAAGGTGATCCTTCTCGGCGCCGCGGAATACGACGCCCGCGCGCTCGAGTTCCTCGAGGCGCTGCGCTGCCCGCGCCCGCCGCATGTCTTCAACGTCACGGCGCGGGCGAACGACGTCTATGACGCGATGTTCGAGAGCTTCGCGCCGCGCCGGAGCTGGCGCGACCGCGCGATCGGCCTCGGTCTCGGGGTCCAGAGCCCCTGCTGGCTCGACCTCCAGATCGACCGCGCCGACGTGGCCGCCTGGGCCCGACAGCGCGGCATCCCGCTCACGCCCTGGGACGCGCGTCTCTGCCACTGGAGCTTCTACACCCGCCGCGGCGCCTTCGACCTCTACCAGGCGATCCTGCGGCGGCGCCCCGGCTGGGATTTCGCCAGCCTGCGCGCCGCGCCCTGCTTCGCCGGCCAGGAGCCGCGCTGGAGCCGGCTCCGCCCGCGGCTCGGGCTTCCCTCCGGCAGCATCGAGATCGGGCAGGAACCGGGCCGCGCTTGACACCGCGCCGCAAAGGGCCATGTCGGCGCATGCAGGCAGCGGCACGATAACGGCATGAGCGACCCCATCGAGCTTTACTACTGGCCGACCCCGAACGGCTGGAAGATCTCCATCGCCCTTCTGGAGATGGACCTGCCCTTCCGCCTGCATTTCGTCGACATCAACGCCGGCGAGCAGTTCGACGCCGATTTCCGGCGCATCTCGCCCAACGGCCGCATTCCCGCCATCGTCGATCCCGACGGCCCGGACGGCGCGCCGGTCGCGATCTTCGAATCCGGCGCGATCCTGAGCTATCTCGCCCGCAAGACCGGCCGTTTCTTTGGCGCCAGCGAACGCGAGCGGATCGAGGTCGACCAGTGGCTCTTCTGGCAGGTCGGCAATGTCGGCCCCATGGCCGGACAGGCCCACCATTTCCTGCGCTACGCCCCCGCCATGGATCCGCCCCACGACCTGCCCTATGCCAAGGACCGCTACCGCAACGAGGTCGGCCGCCTCTACCGGGTGCTGGATCATCGGCTCGCGGAGCGCGACTTCGTCGCCGGCCCCTATTCCATCGCCGACATGGCGATCTGGCCCTGGGCGAGCCGCTGGCAGCGGCAGGAGCAGGATCTCGACCGCTTCCCGCACATGAAGGCCTGGTTCGACCGTCTCGAGGCCCGCCCCGCCGTGAGCGCCGGCCGCGCCCTCGGCGCCGAGCGGCGCCGGGAGATCACCACGGACCGCGCGGCGCAGAGGACCCTCTTCGGCCAGACCGCGGCCGAGTGACGCCACCGCCCGAAACGGGCTTCGCCCCCCGGGCGGCGCGCCGGGACCGATCCGCCCCGATCTAAGCCGGCGGTGAAACCCGACATCCCTCGCCCGGCGGCGCGCGCCTCCGGGCGACCGGACCGGGCGACGCGCCACCGGCGCCTCGCCCTTTCGGTCCGCGGCATGCTCCGCGGGCCGCGCGGGGCGCGGCCTTCTCCCCGGCATGCCGCCGCGGAAGCGGCGCCGGCGGAAAGACAACCGGCCGTCGCTTCCTCCCGCCACGCCCCGGCAGGGGAAAAGCCAATTGAAGCGCGCCGGACCGGGGTCTATACCCCCTGCCATGTTCAGGCAGATCGGCATCCCCATCCGAATTACCGCCCCGGCGCTCTGACCGCACGGAGCCGCCGGAGACCGATGGCCCGCGCCACGAGACATTCCCATTCGACCTGACGGAAGGCCCGCCCGATGTGCGCCGAGACGACGACCGACCTGCCCGATTACAAGGACACGCTCTTCCTGCCGAAGACCGCCTTTCCCATGCGCGCCGGCCTGCCGCAGCGCGAACCGGAATGGCTGGCCCGCTGGGAGCGCATCGGCGTCTACGACCGGCTGCGCGAGACCGGGGCGGGCCGGGAGGCCTTCGTGCTCCACGACGGGCCGCCCTATGCCAACGGGCATCTCCACATCGGGCATGCCCTGAACAAGATCCTCAAGGATTTCGTCGTGCGCTCGCAGCAGATGATGGGCAAGGACAGCCGCTACGTGCCGGGCTGGGACTGCCACGGCCTGCCGATCGAATGGAAGATCGAGGAGCAGTACCGCGCCAAGGGCCGGAACAAGGACGAGGTGCCGGTGAACGAGCTGCGCGCCGAATGCCGCCGCTTCGCGGAATCCTGGGTGGACATCCAGCGCGAGGAGTTCAAGCGGCTCGGCGTCAGCGGCAACTGGGCCGATCCGTATCTCACCATGGCCTTCGACGCCGAGGCGGTGATCGCCGAGGAATTCATGAAGTTCGTGATGAACGGCTCGCTCTATCTCGGCTCCAAGCCGGTGATGTGGTCGCCGGTGGAGAAGACCGCGCTCGCCGAGGCCGAGGTGGAATACCGCGACCACCAGAGCCACACGATCTGGGTGAAGTTCCCGGTCGTAAAGTCGAACATCGCCTTGAGCCGGGCTGTTGCGGAGGGGGAGAGCTTCGAAGAAGGAAATAAGGAGCTCCACAAGCTTCTCAAGGAGCAGACGGAGCTCAACGAGTTGCTTGAGCAAGCCAATGTGATTATCTGGACGACCACACCGTGGACCATTCCTTCCAATCGAGCGGTGGCCTTTGGCTACGACATCTCATACGGCTTGTACCGCGTACTGGATGTCCCACCTGCGAACTGGGCCAAGTCGGGTGATCTGTACCTGCTTGCCGACAAGCTTGCGCCCGAGGTCTTCAAAGCGGCACGAGCGCAATACGAGCGCGTGCGAGACGTTCCCTCCGGTCTTCAGGAGCTAGAGCAGGTCACGCTCGCGCACCCGCTCCGCGGTGCGCTGGCTGCAAACGGAGAATGGGACTTCGACGTGCCAATGCTGCTCGGCGGTCACGTCACCGACGATTCCGGCACCGGCTTCGTTCACACAGCACCCTCGCATGGTGCCGACGACTACGCGCTCGGGGTGAAGCACGGCCTGCCCATGACCTACAACGTGCTGGAGGATTCGAGCTTCCGCGCAGACCTGCCGCTCTTCGGGGGCGCGCTGATCTTCGATCACAAGGGCAAGGAGAAGGACGCGAACCCGCGGGTCATCGAGGCCCTCGCCGCGGCCGGCGCCCTGATCGCCCGCGGAAGGCTGACACATTCCTACCCGCATTCCTGGCGCTCCAAGGCGCCGGTGATCTACCGCAACACGCCGCAATGGTTCGTCGCCATCGACAAGCCCCTCGAGGACGGCATGGACGAATTCGGCACCACGATCCGCGAGCGGGCGCTGACCTCGATCGACCGGCTGGTGACCTGGACGCCGCAGAGCGGGCGCAACCGCCTCTATTCGATGATCGAGGTCCGGCCCGACTGGGTGCTGTCGCGCCAGCGCGCCTGGGGCGTGCCGCTGACCTGCTTCGTGAAGCGGCAGGCCGACGGCGGGGTCGAGATCCTGCGCGACGCGGCGGTGAACGCCCGCATCGCCGAGACCTTCCGTGCCGAGGGCGCCGACGCCTGGTTCCGCGAGGACGCGGCGGCGCGCTTCCTCGGCAACGACCACGATCCGGCGGAATGGGAGAAGGTCACCGACATCCTCGACGTCTGGTTCGATTCCGGCTCGACGCATGCCTTCGTCCTGCGCGACCGGGCGGACGGGCTCTGGCCGGCGAGCCTCTATCTCGAAGGCACCGACCAGCATCGCGGCTGGTTCCATTCCTCGATGCTCCAGGCCTGCGGCACCATGGGCCGCGCGCCCTACGAGGGCGTGCTGACCCACGGCTTCACGCTCGACGAGCGCGGCATGAAGATGTCCAAGTCCCTGGGCAATACCGTGGCGCCCGAGGACGTGGTGCGGCAATACGGCGCCGACATCCTGCGGCTCTGGGTGGCACAGGCGGATTATACCGCCGACCAGCGCATCGGGCCGGAGATCCTCAAGGGCTCGGCGGATGCCTACCGGCGGCTTCGCAACACGATGCGCTTCCTGCTCGGGGCGCTCGAAGGCTTCGACGAGGCCGAGCGCCTCGAGCCCGACGCGATGCCGGAACTCGAGCGCTGGGTCCTGCACCGGCTGGCCGAGCTCGACGGAATCGTGCGGGCGGGCTATGCCGCCTACGACTTCCAGCACGTCTTCCACCATCTCTTCCAGTTCTGCACCGTCGATCTCTCCTCGGTCTATTTCGACATCCGCAAGGACGCGCTCTATTGCGACGCGGCCGCCAGCCCGCGCCGCCGCGCGGCGCGCACGGTGCTCGACCTGCTGCACCGTAGACTGACCACCTGGCTGGCGCCGATCCTCGTCTTCACCATGGAAGAGGTCTGGCTCGAGCGCTTCCCGGGCGACCGGAGCTCGGTGCATCTGATGGACTTCCCCGCAACCCCCGCCACATGGCGCGATCCGGCTCTCGCCGCGAAATGGGAGGTGATCCGCCGGGCGCGGCGGGTCGTGACCGGCGCGCTCGAGGTGGAACGGCGCGAGAAGCGGATCGGCGCGAGCCTCGAAGCCGCACCGCTGGTCCATGTCGCGGATGGCGACATTCGCGCCCTGCTCGCCGGCGTGCCCTTTGCCGACATCTGCATCGTCTCCGATCTCCGCCTGAGCGATGCGGAGGCGCCCGCCGGGGCCTTCACGCTCGACGACGTGCCGGGGATCGCCGTGATCTTTGCGCCGGCGGAAGGCGACAAATGCGCCCGCTGCTGGCGCATCCTTCCCGATGTCGGGAGCCACCGCCATGCCCAGGTCTGCGAGCGCTGCGACGAGGCGCTCGGCTGACACGACGGCCGGCCGGGTAAGACCGGCCGATCCCAACGACCTTCGCCCTCGCCACTCGTTCCGTCCGCGCCCGAGGGGTTCCAGCCCGATCGACCGGTGTCGATCGGGCCGCGCCGCGCGAGCCTGGGCGCCCAGGGAGCGACCTCGCCGGCAATTGGCAACCCGCGGGGGCATTTGGCGGCGCCACGGGAAGACGAGCGCCGGTCCGAAGACCGCGCCCGCGCGATCCCCGAAGCCCGGCTATTCGGCGATGACGGTCTGCCGTACCGGCCGGGCCTGCATCACGATGCCCACGAAGAGCAGCCAGAGGCTCGTCGCGAGCAGCCCGAGCTTGACCGCCAGCGGCGGCTCGAACTCGGCCCAGACCGACCAGCCGCCGAGGACCACCCAGAGCAGCGTCACCGGCAGGGTCGCCGCGCGCCAGCGCTCGGTGCGCACGGGATGGACGAACTTGAGCCAGGTGAACTGGGCGAGCGCCAGCACCACGATCGTCGCCGAGGTCAGCCAGACCGGCGGCGAGAAGGTCAGGAAGACCAGGAGCGGCATCTGCCAGACCGCGGGAAAGCCGACGAAGCAATTGTCCGCCGACTTCATGCGCACATCGGCGAAATAGACCACGCCGGTGAGCGCGATCAGCAGGGCCGCCACGAGGCCCCAGGGCGAGGGCAGCAGATCGGAATAGATCAGGGCATAGGCCGGGATGAAGACATAGGTCAGGTAGTCGATCACCAGATCGAGCACCACGCCGTCCCAGTTCGAG
>NZ_DAIUBO010000226.1:0-6076 GCF_036846665.1 Amaricoccus sp.
CTGGCGCATTGGGCCGGGGCGTTGATCTTCGTTCTTGCCGCGCTGCTGATCCCGCGGTTGCTGGAGGAGGTGCGCGTCGAGGATTTCGTTCTGGCCGGCGTGGTGATCCTCGCCGCCATCGCGGCGCGGGCGGTGATCCTGTTCGGGCTCCTGCCGCTGCTGACAGCGCTCAAGCTCTCGCCCACGGTCGAGCGCCCGTACCGGGTCGCGATCCTCTGGGGCGGCCTGCGGGGCGCGGTGACGCTCGCACTCGCACTCGCAGTGACGGAAAGCTTCCGGGTGCCCGACGGCATCCAGCGCGTGGTGGGCATCCTCGCCACAGGCTTCACGCTGTTCACGCTCATCGTGCAGGGCACGACGCTACGCTGGGTGATCGGCAGGCTCGGCCTCGACCGGCTCTCGCCCATCGACGAGGCGCTGTCGCGTCAGGTCGTCGCCGTCGCGCTTCAGACGGTGCGCGAGGACGTGGCGCGCACGACCGAGAACTATGAGTTGAGCCACGACACGGTGCGCTCCGAGGCCAAGCGCTTCGGAGAGCGGCTGGATGCGGCGGTGAAGTCGGCGGAAGAGAGCGCCGACATCCTCGACCGCGACCGGGTCACTCTCGGGCTGATCGCGCTTGCGGGCCACGAGCGCGACACAATTCTTGCCCGCGTGCGGGAGCGGACGATCTCTGCGCGGATGGCCGAACAGGTCCTGTCCGACGCGGACCGTCTGATCGAGGGCGCCCGCAGCCAGGGGCGCAGCGGCTACAACCGTGCCGCGCGGCGTAGCGTCGCCTACGGTCGGGGGTTTCGTATCGCCCTGCTTCTGAACGGCCGCCTGCGCCTTTCCGGTCCGCTGGCGCGCATGACCGCCGACCGGTTCGAGCTTCTGCTCTCGCAGCGGCTGATCCTGCGTGACCTTGGCGCATTCATCGACGGTCGCATCCGGCGCATTCACGGACGGCGCGTGGCGGAGCTGCTGCACGAGTTGCTCGCCCGCCGGATCGAGATGGTGGAGACCGCGCTGGAGGGGTTGCGCCTGCAATACCCAGGCTATGCGGAGGAGCTGGAACGCCGGTTCATCCGCCGCACTGCGCTTCGGCTGGAGGAACGAGAATACACCGCGATGCGCGAGGACGGGCTGATCGGCGCCGAGGTCTACACCACGTTGATGCAGGAGCTCCATGCGCGCAGGGCCGTCGCCGAGGAACGCCCACATCTCGACATCGCGCTCCAGCGGGCCGAACTGGTCCGGCAGTTTCCACTTTTCGCCGAACTCGACGATGCGGTGTTGAAGCGCCTCGGTCGTGCACTCGAGACACGCTACGTCAATGCCGGCGAGGTCATCATCCGCAAGGACAGCGCCGCCAGGAGCGTGTTCTTCATCGCCTCTGGGGCGGTCGAACTCGAAACCGCCGGGCAGACATGGCGGCTCGGGCGCGGCGAGATGTTCGGACAGATGGCGATCCTGATGAAGAAGGCTCGCCGCGCCGAGGTGCGCGCCATCGCGCCCTCGACGCTGCTGGTGCTCGACGAAGCGCGTTTCCGCCGGCTGCTGGAGCGCAGCGAGGCTCTTCAGGACGCCGTCCGCGCGAGCGCCGATAAGCGCGGGATCGACCCGGACAATCTGTTCGAGGACACGAATGTACAGCGCCCGGCAGACGATCGCGTGTCGGTGTGACGTCAGTCCAGCGTTGCGTCGAACTCGATGACGCTCCGCTCATCCTCGGATGTGGGCGCGATGATGATCTTTGCGTTGGCGATGCCCGGCCCGGAAAACTCGATCGACTGGTCCAGCAGATCATCGGCACCCTGCGTCACGGGATACCCGTTGGCGCTCAGGCTTTCTTCCCATTCGGCAAAGAGTGCATCGACATCGGCGGCCGTCGCAATGGAGAACATCCGTACGGTCGAGCCTATGGCGCGGTCTGTGACGACCTCCGCATCGTCCGGGATCGCGAGCACGTCGGGGATCCAGTCCCGCAGGTGCTCGTCGGCGTAGACGACCGCCGATGCGGCCAGCACGAGCCAGGCTGCGATAAGCGCGTCTCTCACGGGCAGGCGCGGGAGAGCAGTGCGCAGGCCGGCGAGGGCTCGTCCGGGGCCGGTCGGAAGGAAAGGGTGCGCGGGGATGCAGGTCATCGTCGTCATAACCGGAAAGCTATCTGACCTGCGTACATCTTCAAGTTCGCCGGCGTATTCCCGCCAACATGCCCGGGTTTCGAATAGATTACGCGATCACGATGCCTGCTTCTCTTCCGTTTCGATGGACGGGATCTCGGTCCGCTCTTCCTCAGGCGCGCCGCAGAGCAGGTCCACCGCACGGTCGGCAGCGTCCTGGAAGGGCTCCAGAACCATGTCCGCGCCGGAGGCGAAGAGTTCCTCGGTGTCCTTGGGGTGGTGAGACGCGACGGCCACGCGCCCTCGGAAACCGGAGGTCCGTGTGAGCTGGATCAACGTCGTGCGCGTGTCCTCGTGGCTGAGGCCGGTCGGGTGAATCGGCACGGTGGAGACGATCCATTCCGCCCGCGACAACGGAAGCTCGGCCACGAATTCCGGATCGGTCGCGTCGCCGAACTCGGTCTCCAGCCCCAGTTCCCGCCAGCGCCGGACCGCGAGTGGGTTGAAGTCGACCCCCAGCACCCGGATGCCCCGCTTCTTCAGCCGCATCCCGATGGCGGTGCCGAACCTCCCCAGCCCGAATACGATCACCTTGTAGCCGTCCTCGCGATGCGCCCCGGCCTCGGACGGCTCGCGCGGTGTGCCCTTGCGTTCGAACACGCCGAGCAGCGGCTCGAACACGGCATAGAGTTGATGCGAATAGGTGATCATGTAGGTCGAGGCGGCGATGGTCACGAGCCCGACCATGGTGACGAGGCCGAGCGCGTCTTCCTGCACATGGCCGAGCGACACGCCCATGGCCACGAAGATCAGGGAGAACTCGCTGATCTGCGCCACCGTCAGGCCCGCGAGGAAACCGGTGCGCTTGCGGTAGCCCATCGCCCCCATGATCGCGAGCACGATGAGCGGGTTGCCGATCAGCACGAAGAGCGAGAACATGATCGCCCCGGTCACATGCGCGCCAAGGAGGGAAAGATCGAGCGCGGAGCCGAGCGCGATGAAGAAGAACAGCAGCAGGAAATCGCGCAGCGGCGCCAGCCGTGCCGCGATCGTCTCGCGGTAAGGTGTGGAGGCCAGCGCGACGCCGGCCAGGAGGCCGCCCACCTCCTTGCCCAGCCCCACGATGTCGCCCGCCGCCGCGAACATGGCCGCCATGGCGATGGCGAAGATCACGAGAAGCTCGGGCGCGCGCGCCAGCCGCTCCGTCAGCGGATTGGCGACGTAGCGCACGAAGAGGACGACCAGCGCCACCATCGCCACGCCCGAGGCCAGGACCAGCGGGACCGACCCGCCGCCATGGCCGCCATCCCCGGTGCCGATGCCAATGGCTGACAGCACGATCATCGCCAGCACGACGACGAGATCCTGCACGATCAGGAAACCCAGCGCGATCTGGCCGTGCAGGCTGTCGATCTCGCGCTTGTCCGACAAAAGCTTCACGATGATGATCGTGGAGGAGAAGGTCAGCGCCACGGCAACATACAGGCTGGTGACGTGCCCCAGTCCCAACGCCAGCCCGATCAGGTAGCCGAAGACAGACGTGAACGCGACCTGGCCGAGGCCGGTGAGAAGCGAGACCGCCCCGAGGGAACGGATGAGCTTCACGTCGAGCTTGATGCCGACGAGGAACAGGAGGACTGCAATACCGAGCTCGGACAACAGGCTAATCTGCTCGTCAGATCGCACCAGGTCCAGCGCCGAGGGCCCCGCGATCAGGCCGACCGCGATGAAGCTGACGATCAGCGGCTGGCGCAGGATGATCCCGAGAAAGCCTACCACCGCCGCCAGAACGAGCAGTGCAGCGATCTCCGCGAACGGCGACTGAACAATTACTTCCATCAATTCTTCTGTTCCTTCGTCTTTTGTGCCGCTGCCTCCTCCGGAGACGTTTTCGTGCCGCCGTTTGGCCTGGCGGCGGGCCGCGTCGCGTGACCTTCCAGGAAGGCGTCGAGGTCCTCCGGGCCGATCCGCCATCCCTTGCCGATATCGATCGCCCGGAGCTCGCCGTCCTTGATCCAGCGGCGTACGGTGACCTCGTTGACCTGCAGGAGGTCCGCGACCTCCTTGACGGTCCGATATTGCTCGCGTGACATGCTAGCGCCTTTTCACCGAGTTTGGCTAATATAGCGTATTATAGGATAGCTGAGCTGATTCAGACAGAGCCGGATGCGTCGCACCGCATCGCTCACAAACGCGAGGCCATGGCCGGGGACAGGAGACGATGAAGAATATCATGGTGGCCACGGACTTTTCGGAGCGGTCGGATCGGGCGCTGCGGCGCGCGACCCTTCTGGCCCGCCAGTTCCAAGCCACCATGCTGCTGGTCCACGTTGTCGACGACGATCAACCGCGCCGGATCGTGGACGCCGAGCGCGACGAGGCCACCAAGTTGCTTCGCCAGATGGCCGCCACGCTGCGGGACGTGGACGGCGTAACCTGCGAGACGCGGGTCATCCTCGCGTCCCCATTCGTCGGCATCGCCCAAGCCGTGGCGGACGCGACGCCTGACCTTCTCGTCATCGGCCCGCATCGACGCCAGGTGCTCAGGGACGTGTTCGTCGGCACCACGGCAGAGCGGACGATCCGGTCGGTAGATTGTCCGGTCCTGATGGTGAATGCTACGCCAGCCGGGCAGTATCGGCATGTGCTGCAGACGACCGATCTGTCCGACGGCTCGCGCGAGGCGTTGCTCTGGTTCCAGACGTTGGGGCTTGCCGACCATGCCCGGACGTCGCTGCTACATATCTTTGATGCTCCTGCGCTCCGTCTTGTCTTCAGCCATTCGATCCCGAAGGACGATCAGAAGCACTACCTCGAAGATGAACAGCGTGACGCTTCTCGCGATCTCGCTCGCTTCCTCTCCTCGACAGATCTGGGACGTCTGCGGCAGATCGTGCGCTACGAGGCGGCGCCAGCGCCGCACGAAATCCTGAAGGCGGCCGGTGAAGAGCACGCGGACCTGATCGTGATGTCGACGCATGGCCGAAGCGGGCTGGCCAAGATGCTCATCGGAAGCGTCACAGAGCAGGTGCTCAGAATAGCGCAGATCGACATCCTCGCCATTCCGCCGCAACGCGCCGACTGAGCCACGCGTCGGCTTTGGTAACGGCGAGGGCGGGTCGCAGGTCAGTCATCGAGCGCCAGCCAGATCTGACGGGCGACCGCCCGCGGTCCGCGGAGCGCCTCCCGCAAGGTCATCAGGCGTTGTTCGAGGGGCGGCGAAGCGCCGCCTTGCTCGGAGCTATGGGCCTCGAAGAGAACCCTACGTTCCCCGTCTACCTCTACAAGGGACCACGTCTCATGCCGAGATACGCCACCTTCGCCGACCGATCGTTCATGCAGCGTCCTGATGCGGGTCAGCGAACGGGGAGGCATGTGGAATTGTTTTCCGCCGCCTGTCATGTCCCGAGCAGCGGATTGCCGAAGATCACCGCGAGCAGGTTGCCGACCTGGATCCCCAGCAGATGCAGGAAGATCGCCTCCATGAACGCCATCGACCAAACCCGTCTGGCGAACATGCCGTCATAGTAGGACCAGACAACGGCGACGATGTAGGAAACGCCATTGAGCTTGAAGTTGGCCTGAGGATCCTCGCCGAGAAGCAGATAGAGCGCGGTTCCAAGCAGAACGCCACGCCACATCAGCGCGCCGGTGGCGCGAAGTGTGTCCGCGCTGATCCCGGTTCGCTGCAGCCGCTCTACGAACTCGCCGAAAAGTCTCGTGTTGTTCATGCTACATTCTTATCACAGTGCACCGGCGGAGGCCACGTCGGTGGCGCGGCAGTGCCATCGAACGTGCACGTGCGGCCAGACTGCCGGTCGTCTGCCCTGCAGCAGGAAGGTCGACGGACCGCGCCACAGTTGATGAGCGAAGCGCGAAGCACCATTCGGCTCTCAATGAAATCAATCGCTTAGATTGGAGATGGGGTGGATGCCGCTCTCCCCTGACGGCATCGCGATGTGCCAAACTCG
>NZ_DAIUBO010000227.1:0-6015 GCF_036846665.1 Amaricoccus sp.
GGGGGCCGGCGCGCTTGCTCGCCGTCCAGGGCCGGCGCGTCCCCATCCTCAACCGATGGTGCTGCTGTATTTCCCTCGCCCTGCGGCGCGCGCCTCCGGGCGACCGGACCAGGCAAGGCGCCACCGGCGCCTCGCCTTCTCGGTCCGGGGGAATGTGGTGCGGGCCGCGCGGCGCGCGGCCTTATCCCTATCCCGAGATTCGGCCTCGGCTTCGCGATTGCCCGGCCGTCCGGGCTCAGGGGATCAGGATCTCGTCGGTGCGGGCTAGGCTCAGAACCTTGCGGGCCTGTTCGTCGAGCAGGTCGAGGTCGAGGCTCCGGTCCGACAGCCGGCGGGTCTTGTTCTCGATCGCGGCGCGCTCGGACTTGAGCGCGGCGAGCTCACTGCGCAGCTTGGCCTCCTGCGCCTCGATCTGGAAGAGACGGAAGAGCCCATGCTCGCCTTGGAGCGCGGCGAAGCTCAGGTAGCCCATCGTCGCGATGAGCGCCGTGGCGAAGAGCGCGCCGCCGAACCTTCTGTGCGCCGGCTCCGATTGGTTATGCATTTCAGCCCGTTGCGAACTCTACCTGCCTCGCGCGCGACCATGCCAGAAATCCGGGCGAAAGGGAATCCCCCAATTCGCCCGGGCCTTCCGATGTGCGGAAGGTGCAGCCTCCCCGCCGATCGACACCGGTCGATCCGGCAGGGAACGATTAGCCCGCGTGGGGTGATCGTCGACGGCGCGGGTCGCCGGTCTCAGTCGCGGCCCTTGTAGATCTCCACGAGCTTGCCCAGCATCGCGAGCGCATCCTCGCGCGAGCGCTGGAAGGTGTTGCGCCCGATGATCGAGCCGTTGCCGCCGCCGTCGCGGATCGCGCGGGCGTCGTCATAGACCGAATCCGCCCCCTTGGCCGCCCCGCCGGAGAAGACGATGATCCGCCGCCCGCCGAAGGCCGAGCGGACGCAATCGGCGACACGGGCCGCCTGGCTCGAGATGTCGATCGCATTGTCGGTATAGGACTTCTTCGCTTCCTTCTGATCGAGGAAGTCGCTCGCGAGCTTGACCTTGATCACATGGGCGCCGAGCAGGGCCGCGATCTGCGTCGCATAGGCGGTGACATCGATCGCCGTCTCGCCGTCCTTGGAAAGCTCCTCGCCGCGCGGATAGGACCAGATCACCGTCGCCACGCCGACCGATGCCGCCTCGGCGCGCATCGCGGCGATCTCCTCGAACATCTCGAGGCTGGCGGTGGAGCCGGGATAGACCGTGAAGCCGATCGCCGAGCAGCCGAGCCGCAGCGCATCCGCGACGCTCGCGGTGATCGCCTGATCCTTGGGGGCGGCGCCGGGTAGCAGCGAGTTGGAGGAATTGACCTTCAGGATCGTCGGGATTTGGCCTGCAAAGCTGTCCGCGCCGGCCTCGAGCATGCCGAGCGGCGCGGCATAGGCGTTCAGGCCCGCGTCGATGGCGATCTGGTAATGGTAATGCGGGTCATAGGCCGCCGGGTTCGGCGCGAAGCTGCGCGCGGGCCCGTGCTCGAAGCCCTGATCGACCGGCAGGATGATCATCTTGCCGGTGCCGCCGAGCTTGCCGGCCATCAGCATGCGGCAGAGATTGGCCTTCACTCCCGGGGTTTCGCCTTCGTAGTTGGCGAGGATCTTCTGGACTGTGCGCGTGGCCTTCATGGTCTTCTCCGTTGGTGAGGTGCTGCGGGCTCAGCCCTGATCGAGTGCGGCGACGCCGGGCAGCGTCTTGCCTTCAAGCCATTCCAGGAACGCGCCGCCGGCGGTGGAGACATAGGAGAACGCCTCCGCCGAGCCGCTGGCGTTGAGTGCGGCCACCGTATCGCCGCCCCCGGCCACCGAGAGCAGCCGCCCGGCGCGGGTCAGGCTCGCCGCCTGGCGCGCGGCGGCATCGGTCGCGGCGTTGAAGGGGGCGATCTCGAAGGCGCCGAGCGGGCCGTTCCAGACCAGCGTGCGCGCCTCGCCGAAGGCCGCGGCGATGCGCGCGATTGTCGCCGGGCCGGCGTCGAGGATCATCGCATCGGCCGGGCAGGCGCTCGCCGGCACGATCTCATGCGCCGCACCCGCCTTGAACTCCCGCGCCACCACCACGTCCACGGGCAGCAGGATGGTGCAGCCGCCGTCCCCGGCCTTGGCGAGGATCTCGCGCGCGGTGCCGGTCATGTCATGCTCGCATAGCGACTTGCCGACCTCGAGGCCCTGGGCGGCGAGGAAGGTATTGGCCATGCCGCCGCCGATCACGATCGAATCCACCCGGTCGATGAGATTGCCCAGGAGCTCCAGCTTGGTCGAGACCTTCGCCCCGCCCACCACCGCCATCACCGGCCGCTCGGGCTTGCCCAGCGCCTTCTCCAGCGCGGTCAGCTCCTCCTGCATCAGCCGCCCGACGCAGGAGGGCATCAGATGCGCGATGCCTTCGGTGGAGGCATGGGCCCGGTGCGCCGCCGAGAAGGCGTCGTTGCAATAGACGTCGCCATTGGCGGCCAGCGCCCCGGCGAAGTCCGGGTCGTTGGTTTCCTCTTCCTTGTGGAAGCGCGTGTTTTCCAGAAGGAGCACGCCGCCCGCCGGCAGATCCCCGATCGCCTCGGCCGCGGCCTCGCCGATGCAATCGCCGGCGAAGGCCACCGGCCGGCCGAGCGCCTCCTCCAGCGCCGGCAGCACCACGCGCAGGCTCATCTCCGGCACCGGCTTGCCCTTCGGCCGCCCGAAATGCGCCAGCAGCACCGGCTTGCCGCCCTTGGAAAGGATGTCCCTCAGCGTCGGCAGGATCCGCTCGATCCGCGTCGCATCGGTGACCTTGCCATTCTCCACCGGCACGTTGATGTCGACGCGGGTCAGCACCACCTTGCCGTCGAGATCCATGTCGTCGAGCGTCTTCCAGCCCACGGCCGCCTCCCCCTAGAGCAATGCCTCGACCTCGGCCACCACCGCCTCGGCGGTGATGCCGAAATGCGGATAGAGCGCCTCGATCGGCCCGGAGCCGCCGAAGCCGGCCATGCCGACGAAGCCCGCCTTCTTCTCGGCGCCGCGCTCGCCGCAGAGCCAGCGGTCCCAGCCGAAGCGCACCGCCGCCTCCACCCCGACCCGCACCGGCCCGGCGGGCAGCACCGACTTGCGGTATTTCTCCTCCTGGGCCGCGAAGAGCTCCCAGCAGGGCATGGAGACGACGCGCGTGCCGATCCCCTTGCGCTCGAGCAGGATCCGCGCCTCGAGCGCGATCTCCACTTCCGACCCGGTGGCGATCAGGATCGCCTTGCGCCGCGCCACCGCCTCCTCGAGCACATAGGCCCCGCGCGCGGTCAGGTTCTGCCTCGTGTGCCGCGTGCGCACCGTGGGCAGGTTCTGCCGGGTCAGCGCCAGCACCGAGGGCGTGCGCAGGCTCGTCAGCGCGAGCTCCCAGGCCTCCGCGGTCTCGATCGTGTCGGCGGGGCGGAAGACCTGCATGTTCGGCGTCGCCCGCAGCATCGCCAGATGCTCGACCGGCTGGTGCGTCGGCCCGTCCTCGCCGAGCCCGATCGAATCGTGGGTCATCACATAGACCACCCGCGTGCCCATCAGCGCCGAGAGCCGCATCGCGCCGCGCGCGTAATCGGCGAAGCAGAGGAAGGTGCCGCCATAGGGCACCACCCCGCCATGCACGGCCATGCCGTTCATCGCCGCGGCCATGCCGTGCTCGCGGATGCCGTAATGGACGTAGCGCCCGCCGCGGCTCTCCGGCGCGAAGGTGCCGAGGCCCTCGGTCAGCGTGTTGTTCGAGCCGGTCAGATCCGCCGAGCCGCCCAGGGTCTCGGGCATCACCGAATTGACCACCTCGAGCACCAGCTCCGAGGATTTGCGCGTTGCCACTTTCGGGGCGGATTCGACCGTCGCCTTGCGGAAGGCGGCGAGCGCCGTGCCGAGCTTCTTCGGCGCCTCGCCCGCGACGATCCGCTCGAATTCCGCCTGCTTCGCCCCCGAGAGCTTGCCGAAGCGCGCCTTCCAGGCGGCATGCGCCTCCGTGCCGCGGGCTCCGATCCCGCGCCAGCCGCGCAGCACCTCCTCGGGGATCTCGAAGGGCGCCCAGGGCCAGCCGTAGATCTCGCGGACCTTCGCGATCTCCTCGGGCCCGAGCGGCGAGCCATGGGCGGCCTTGGTGTCCTGCTTGCTCGGGGCGCCGAAGCCGATATGGGTGCGGCAGTCGATAATCGCCGGCCATTCGCTCGACTTGGCCTCGATGATCGCCCGCTCGATGTCGGCCGGATCGTGCCCGTCGCATTCATGCACCGACCAGCCGGCGGCCCTGAAGCGCTGCTTCTGGTCGGTGACGTCCGACAGGATGACCTTGCCGTCGATCGAGATGCCGTTGTTGTCCCAGAAGACGATGAGATTCGAGAGCTTCTGCTTGCCCGCGAGCCCGATCGCCTCGTGGCTGATCCCCTCCATCAGGCAGCCGTCGCCGGCGATCACGTAAGTATGGTGATCGACGATCTTCCGACCGAACCGGGCCTGCAGCGCCTGCTCGGCCATCGCCATGCCGACGGCATTGGCGAGCCCCTGGCCGAGCGGCCCGGTCGTGGTCTCGATGCCGCTGGCATGGCCGTATTCCGGATGCCCGGCGGTCTTCGACCCGACCTGCCGGAAGTTGCGCAACTCGTCGAGCGTCATGTCCTCGTAGCCGGTCAGGTAGAGCAGTCCGTAGAGCAGCATCGACCCGTGGCCGGCCGAGAGCACGAAGCGGTCCCGATCCGGCCAGTAGGGGGCCTTAGCGTCGAACTTCAGATGCCGCTCGAAAAGCACGGTGGCGACGTCGGCCATGCCCATCGGCATACCAGGATGGCCGGAATTGGCCTTCTGCACCGCATCCATAGCCAGCACGCGCAGCGCGGCGGCCTTCATCCAGTGATCGGGGTGACGTTCACGAAGTTCTGAGATTTCCACGGGGTCTGGCCTTTCTCGCGCAGGGCGCGGCCGTTCCGCGACGGGGCCGCAAGAATGGCCGCACTGATACCAGCCGGCCGCCTCGGGTCAAGGCGCTTTCCGAACCGGGCGCGGCCGCCCGCCAGCCGCCGCCGGGGCCTGGGCGCACCTTCCTTCGGGAAAACAGCGGCCTGAGCGCGGTTCCGCAGCCATGACGCAAAGGCGGGCGGCAGGGGCCTTGCGCGCGCCTCGATCGCCCGCCCTAGCGCCGGGCCCGTGTCCGTGACAGATTGCAATGTCGGGGGGGGGTGCCTAAAACGGGGCGACCGAACTCGAAAGCGCAGGACATGAGCCAGATCAGCGAACTAGAAAACCGGTTCACCGTCGCGTTGAACCGTCTCCGCGCAGGAATCGAAGATCGCCCGAAACCCGCCGCCGCTCCGGCGGATGCCTCCCTCGCCCGGCGCGTGGAAGAGCTGGAAAAGGAACGGGTTGCACTCAATGCCGAACTCGAGCGTCTCCGCGAGAAGCGGGACAGGGACGTGGCGCATCTCGACGAGCTCATCGCCCAGCTCAAGCCGCTGATCGAGGAGGTCTGACATGCCCGAACTGACGCTTGAGATCGGCGGCCGTCTCTACGAGGTCGCCTGCGAGTCGGGCCAGGAAGCCTCGCTCGAACGCGCCGCGGCCCTGCTCGACGCCGAGGCCAGCCGTCTCACCGACGAGATGGGCCGCTCGGTGGAGAAGCGCATGCTGCTGCTCGCCGGGCTGATGCTCGGCGACACGATGATGGCGGTCGAGCAGCGCCTCGCCAATGCCGAGGAACGCATCCGCTCCGCCGAGGAGCGCGCGCGCATCGCCGAGGCGAAATCGGCGATGCTCGCGGCCAATGCGCTCAAGCTCGAATCGAGCATGCATCATCGCGGCGCCCAGGCCGAGATCGACCGGCTCCAAACCGAGAACGAGGCGGCGAAGGAACTGCTCTCGCAGGTCCTCGCCGAGGTCGACGCCCTCGCCGACGCGGCGGAGAGTCGCTGACGGGCAGGGTAACTGCACCGGATTGGCGTTGTTGCACAGAAGCGGCTGAAATGAGGGGATTGAACGAACCCGCTGACG
>NZ_DAIUBO010000228.1:0-5998 GCF_036846665.1 Amaricoccus sp.
GACGATCTCGGCCCCGCGGGCACGCTCGACGGGCGGCGGCCCGTGGCCTTCGCCCGGGCGCTCTGGGACCGCTCGCGTCCGGTGATGGGCTGGATGGATGCCCATGTGGGCCCCTCGCTCCTGCCGCCGGAGGTGCGGCGCGGGCGCTAGCCGCAGGCGCGGCGCTTTGTCGGGGGGCGGTTTGGGTGTATCATGCGCCTCTTCAAGCCTCGGATTGCAGCGGCGCGAGCTCGGCTCGGCACGGGGAGAGGGTCATGGCTTACGTGGATTGGGAGATCCGGGGACCGAAGATCGGGGCCTGCAGTTGCGACTACGGCTGCCCCTGCGAATTCAACGGAAGGCCGACCGAGGGCTGGTGCCAGGGCCTGGAGGCGCACCGCATCGACAAGGGCCATTTCGGCGACGTGCGGCTCGACGGGCTGGTGGTGGGGGCGTGGTACCGCTGGCCGGGGGCCGTGCACGAAGGCGGCGGCATCGTGCAGGGGATCATCGACAAGCGGGCCGACGAGCGGCAGGTGGAGGCGCTCTTCAAGATCCTCGGCGGCGAGGAACAGGTGCCGACGAGCGTCTTCAACATCTACGGCTCCACCATCGAGACCGAGCACGACCCGGTCTTCGCCGAGACGGTCTTCGATTGCGACATCGAGGCCCGGACCGGGCGGTTCCAGGTCGAGGGCATGATCGATCTCGCCATCGAGCCGATCCGGAACCCGGTCACCGGCAAGCCGCACCGGGCGCGGATCGTCCTGCCGGAGGGCTTCGAGTTTCGCGAGGCGGAGATGGGCAGCGCGGATTTCTCGGTTCGGAGCCTGCTCGACTACGCGCACAAGGGCCGCTACGCCTCGCTCTGGTACGCCGCCTACGGCCCGCAGGGGATCATCGCCGACGCGGTCGGCTGAGCGCGATGACCACGGATACGGCAGCCGAGGCGCTGCTGAAGCGCGACCGGACGATGCTGATCGCCGGACTCCTGCTGCTGGGGGCGCTTTCCTGGACCTGGCTCCTGCGTGGCGCCGGCATGGAGATGAGCGCCTGGCAGATGTCGCGGGCGGCGCTCTTCCCGCATCTCGGCGCCGACGCGCCGATGTCGATGGACTCCGGATCCATGCCGATGGACTCCGGATCCATGCCCATGGACCCCGGGGCCATGGACGCGGCCGGCTGGAGCGCCGGGCGGGTGGCCATGATGGTCGCCATGTGGTGGGTGATGATGATCGCGATGATGCTGCCGAGCGTCGCGCCCATGGTGCTGCTGCATGCGCGCGCCGTGCGCCACGGCCAGCGGCGCGGCCGCATCGCTCCGGGGCCGGTGTCGACAATCTGGTTCCTCGCCGGCTATCTGCTGGTCTGGCTGGGCTTCTCGCTGGCGGCGGTGGCGCTGCAATGGCTGCTGGAGCGGTCGGGCGCGCTGTCGGGCTCGATGCTCTGGTCGCAGAGCCGCTGGCTGAGCGCCGGGGTGCTGGCGGCGGCGGCGATCTATCAGGTCTCGCCGCTCAAGGGCATGTGCCTCGCGCATTGTCAGGCGCCGGCCGAGTATCTCTCCACCCATTGGCGGCCGGGCTCCGGCGGCGCGATGCGCATGGGCGTCGGCCACGGCGCCTATTGCGTCGGCTGCTGCTGGGCGCTGATGGCGCTGCTCTTCGTGGGCGGAGTGATGAACCTCGTCTGGATCGCCGCCCTGACCGCCTTCGTGCTGGCCGAGAAGCTCCTGCCCGCCGGGCAGGCGGTCAGCCGGATCGCCGCGCTGGTACTCGCGGTCTGGGCGGTCGCGACCGTTCTCGTCTGAGAGCGGCGGCGACCGCCGGGCCCGCCGGCGCGCTACTTCTTCTTGCCCTTGATGCGGTCAAGCGATGCCGCCATGCCGCCGGCACCGGCGCCCGCCGTGGCGGTCGCCTTCGGCTTTTCCTTCTTCGGCTTCTTCGGTTCGCGGTTGCTCTTCTGCTGGCCCTTGGCCATGGCGGTCGCCTTCCCGGCCGAGGGTCGCCCTGTGGCCGGATGGCCGGAGCGACGGAGCGCGCGCCGGGCTGCGGAGACCGGTGATCGGCCTTCGCGCGCGGTCTCTGACGAATGGCCTGCGCCTGCGTCTCGCGCCTGTCAAGCGGGAGGCCCGCGAAAAGGAGGTTTCGGGCGCGCGGGCCGGGCGGTATAGACGGGGCCGGAACCGGTGGGAGGCCTGCGGACATGGGCAACGTCGCGGTGGTCGGCGCGCAATGGGGCGACGAGGGCAAGGGCAAGATCGTCGACTGGCTGAGCGAGCGGGCCGATGTGATCGTCCGCTTTCAGGGCGGGCACAATGCCGGGCATACCCTGGTCGTGGACGGCAAGGTCTTCAAGCTGAGCCTGCTGCCCTCGGGCATCGTGCGCGGCGGCAAGCTGAGCGTGATCGGCAACGGGGTGGTGCTCGACCCCTGGGCGCTCCTGGCCGAGATCGGCAAGCTGGCGGGGCAGGGGGTCGCGATCTCCCCCGACAATCTGATGATCGCGGAGAACACGCCGCTGATCCTGCCGCTGCACCAGGATCTCGACCGGCTGCGGGAGGAGGCGGCGGGGGCGGCCAAGATCGGCACCACGGGACGCGGGATCGGTCCGGCCTACGAGGACAAGGTGGGCCGGCGCATCGTCCGGGTGGCCGATCTCGGCGATGCGGAGACGCTGGAGACGCGGCTCGACCGGCTTCTCGCGCATCACGACGCGCTGCGGCGGGGCCTCGGCGCCGAGCCCATCGACCGGTTGGCGCTGCGGGATTCGCTTCTGGAGGTGGCGCCGAAGATCCTGCCCTATGCCGCGCCGGTCTGGCAGGTGCTGGCGGCGCGGCGGGCGGAGGGCAGGCGCATCCTCTTCGAGGGCGCGCAGGGGGCGCTGCTCGACATCGATTTCGGGACCTATCCCTACGTCACCTCCTCGAACACGCTCGCCGGCATGGCCGCGACGGGTACCGGCATGGGGCCGGGCGCGGTCGATTTCGTGCTCGGGATCGTCAAGGCCTATACCACCCGGGTGGGGTCGGGGCCGTTCCCGGCGGAGCTCGACGACGAGACCGGCCAGCGTCTCGGCGAGCGCGGCCACGAATTCGGCACGGTCACCGGGCGCAAGCGGCGCTGCGGCTGGTTCGATGCGGTGCTGGTGCGCCAGACCTGCACCACCAGCGGGGCGCAGGGCATCGCGCTCACAAAGCTCGATGTGCTCGACGGCTTTCCGGAACTGAAGATCTGCGTCGCCTACGAGCTCGACGGCCGGCGCATCGACCATCTGCCCACGGCGGCGTCGCTGCAGGCGCGGGTGAAGCCGATCTGGGAGACGCTGCCAGGCTGGTCGGAGACCACCGCCGGGGCGCGGTCCTGGGCGGACCTGCCGGCGGCGGCGATCAAATACGTGCGCCGCATCGAGGAGCTGATCGGCTGCCCGGTGGCGATGCTCTCGACCAGCCCCGAGCGCGAGGACACGATCCTCGTCACCGATCCCTTCGCAGGATGAGGGGCCTGAGCTGGCGGGCGCGGCGGCGCTGGTCGCTGGTGGTGCTGCTCGTCGGGCTGCCGCTCTACGTGACGCTGGCAGTCAACCTGGTGGAGCTTTTCGACCGGCCGGGCGTTCTGGTCGAGCTGGCGATTTTCGTCGGCCTGGGATTCCTCTGGATGCTGCCGTTGCGCTTCGTCTTCCGCGGCATCGGCCGGGAGGATCCGGAGGCGCGGCGGCGGCCCGGTGGGAAATGAGAGGAGGGGCGGCATGCTGAAACTCGTTCTGGTGGCGGTCCTCGCGGCGGCGGGCGCGGCTTCGGCCGAGGAGATCGGCCAGGTGACCACGGCCTTCAAGATCCTCGGCGCCAATCACCGGATCGTCGTGGAGGCCTTCGACGATCCCGAGGTCGAGGGCGTAGCCTGTTTCGTGAGCCGGGCGCGCACCGGCGGCATCTCGGGCAGTCTCGGCCTCGCCGAGGATACGTCGGACGCCTCGATCAACTGCCAGCAGACCGGGTCGGTGAAGTTCCGCGCCGAGCTGGAGGACGGCGAGGAGGTGTTCTCGCGGCGCGCGAGCATCATGTTCAAGCGCATCCAGGTGGTGCGGTTCTTCGACGAGACCCGCAACGCGCTGGTCTATCTCACCTATTCCGACAAGCTGATCGACGGCTCGCCGAAGAACAGCGTCTCGGCGGTGGTCATCCGCGACTGGCCGTGACGCAGGCCCTGTTCCACGCGGCGCGCCCGGTCACGCTGGTCGGGGGCGGACCGGTGGATCCGCGCCAGCTCGAGGCGGCGCTGCGGCTGGCGCCGGAGGCTCTGGCCGCCGACGGCGGGGGAAACCTGGCGCTGCCGGGCGGGCGGCGGTTCCGGGCGGTGATCGGGGACATGGATTCGCTCCGCGACCCGGCCGCGCTCGCCCGCGCCGGCGTGGCGCTCTATCCGATCGCCGAGCAGGATTCCACGGATCTGGAGAAATGCCTCTATTCGGTGGAGGCGCCGCTCTTCCTCGGGCTCGGCTTCCTCGGCGGGCGCCTCGACCACCAGCTCGCGGCGATGAGCGCGCTGGCGAAACATCCGGAGCAGCGGGTGATGCTGCTGGGCGGCGAAGACATCTGCTTTCTCTGCCCGCCCGCGTTCGAACTCGACCTCGCCGTGGGCACGAGGGTTTCGCTCTTCCCGATGGGGCCGGTCGGGGGCCTCCGCTCGGAGGGGCTGCGCTGGTCGGTTGCCGGGCTCGATTTCGCGCCCGGCGGGCGCATCGGCACGTCGAACGAGGCGCTCGGCGGGCCGATGCGGATCGCCTTCGACGCGCCCCGGATGCTCGTGGTCCTGCCGGGGGACCTGCTCGCGCCGGTGGTGGCGCAGCTCCGGGGCGCGGGTGCGCTCAGCCGGCAGGCACCGGCGTCACGGTGACCGCGACCGCCTCGGTCACGCTGACGAGGACGCGCGCGCCCGGGCTCAGGCTCTGCGCGAAGGTACGCAGGTCGGGGCGAACCGCGGTCTGCCGGGTCAGCCCGTCCGGCGTGCGGAAGGAGGCGATGCCGGTATTGGCATTGTAGTTGATGAGCGTGACCACCATGCTGGTCGAGGCGACGGCGGCACCGCCGGGCATGGCGCCTTCCGGAGCGCGCGCGCCGGCGGCCGCGGCCAGGGGCTCACCGCTGTCGGCCGGATCGGCCATCGCCACGGCCAGCGAGCGGTAATAGTCGATCTGCACATGGTCGCCGGCGGAGACCTGGGCCAGGTTGCGCACTTCCGGTCCGGCGGTGACGGTGAAGACGCTGCCCTCGACGTCGTCGCGGAGCGTCACCTGGCGGGTCGCCTGATCGACGGATTCCACGGTCGCGGAGGCGGTCACGAGCGTCTCCTCGCTCGCGCTGCGGCTCTGGCGCATCTCGGCGCAGCCCACGAGCAGCAGCGCGGCCACCGCGGCGATCGCATGTGTCATTCGCATCATTGGTCCTCCGGATCCTGGGTTCGGCCGCATCCGCGGCCGGGCCCCCTTAGCGGCGGGCCGGGGACTTGTCGAGGTATTGCGGCTGCCCCGGACCGGCCCATTGGCGCGGGAACCGAGGCGCCGTCAGCAGTCCGGGACGTTGACGGCGAGCCCGCCCAGGGAGGTCTCCTTGTATTTCTCGTGCATGTCGCGGCCGGTCTGGCGCATGGTCTCGATGCAGGCGTCGAGCGAGACGAGATGGAATCCGTCCCCGCGCAGCGCGAGGCTTGCGGCGGAGACCGCCTTGATGGCGCCAAGGCCGTTGCGCTCGATGCAGGGCGCCTGCACCAGCCCCGCGATCGGGTCGCAGGTCATGCCGAGATGGTGCTCGAGCGCGATCTCGGCGGCGTTCTCGATCTGGGAGGGCGTGCCGCCGAGCACGGCGGCGAGCCCGGCGGCGGCCATGGCGGCGGCCGATCCCACCTCGCCCTGGCAGCCGACCTCGGCCCCGGAGATCGAGGCGTTGGACTTGATCAGCCCGCCGATGGCGGCCGCCGTCAGCAGGAAATCGGGGATGCCCGCGGGCGAGGCGCCCGGCACGTGG
>NZ_DAIUBO010000229.1:0-5995 GCF_036846665.1 Amaricoccus sp.
AGTTTGGCACATCGCGATGCCGTCAGGGGAGAGCGGCATCCACCCCATCTCCACCCGGTAAGTCACAGATTATTTTTGTGTGGACTGGGTTTGAACTTGTTGTCTGCTATATAAGCGACTGCAATCTAAATCGGATGGCAGATTAAAGACTGCGACTCTGCCGCGTGGATGGAGCGCGCACTTGACGAGAGCGTCGAGATCCGGCCGTTCTGCGCGGACGATCCGCGTACCTCGGATAGGACTCAAGCTTCCTGGCCCAGTCCGCCCGTCGCATTCACGAAGAAGATCCCGACAAGGGTTTCGCCGGTCGTGAATGCCTCGCATTGTTTGTCGAGGTCGCGGTACGCGGCTCCCCAATCTGACATGAATCGCTCTCGGTCTGCCTCCTTGCGCCATCTGTCGATCGTGAAATAGCGGGACGGATCTTGGTCGTCCCGCAAAAGCTCCGTTCCGAGATAGCCGTCGGCGCGCCGAAACAGTTCCGCCCAGTCGCCTTTCGCTCCGTATGCTTCTTCGAAGCAGGCGCGCTGGCTGTCGGAAACCTCGTAGGCCCAGATGATCACATGCACGGCGCTCCCTCCATTGCTAATCGGCCCGCCTTACCGACAGGCTTCGCCGTGCGTGTCTCCCGGTGGTCAACCCGATTTGCTCCTTCAGCCAGGCGCGGAGGGTCATCATACTGGCGGTGTCGGCAAGCTCCGGCTTTGTCACGAGCCAATAGGCGGCCGCCACCCGAACGGGCTGGCCGACGGGAATGAGCAACCCGTTGCAGATGTCGTCCTCGATGAGCAGGGTTCGCCCCAGGGCGACGCCAAGGCCGCCGATGGCGGCCTGAAGCATCAGGTCGGCGCGGTCGAAGTGCTTCACGGGATTGGACGACACCTCGTTCGACCCAAGCAATCTGCGATAGTCAGTCCAGGTCGTTCCCGTCCGGAACTTCTCGGCGCCGGTGTCGGTGAGCAGGGTCAGGCTTTCGTCGGCGAGCCGGTCGACGCCCGTCCTTTGCGCGGCCGGATGACCTGCCCCCACGACCGGCTGGAGATCGCAGCCGGCAAGGCGGGTGGAGTGGAGCCCGGGATAGGGCCCTTCACCGAAGCGGAGGCCGGCATCGACCTCGCCCCCCTCGAACACCACCAGTTCCTCGCGCACGTCGATCGAAAGGTCCAGCCCCGAGGCGGCAGCAGCCGGGAGCCTTGGCAACAGCCATTTCATGGCGAGCGAGGAATGGACGGACAGGCGGAGCGCCCGGGCCGACTGGAGATCGCGCGCCGCCGCGAGGGCGCGACCCGCATCCGCGAACGAGCGTGTGGCCGCGTCGCACAGGATCGCACCCGCGCGGGTCGGGGTCACGTGGCGGGTCGAGCGTTCGAAGAGCGGCATCCGAAGCTCGGCTTCCAGCGCGCGCACGCGGTGACTGACGGCACTCGGATCGAGGTCGAGCGCGCGGGCCGCCGCGGCAAAGCTGCCGTGGTGCTGCACTGCCGCAAGCAGGCCGAACGACTGAACCAGCCGTGCCACCGCAGGATCTTCCGCCTGATCAATCATGAATCTGGTTCACCTATTGCTGAGCCACGACGCCTTGGTCCGCGCCAAAGAACAAGTAGTCTGTCAGCATCGCCAATGGAGATATCGATGCTTAATCATGAAGAAAATGCACGTCTCTCGGTTCCTGTCCAGATCGTCAATGCGTTCACGCTGAACGGGACCGGGGGCAATCCGGCCGGGGTCGTTCTCGATGCCGACGAGCTGAGCGAGACCGCGATGCAGTCGATCGCGGCCGAAGCGGGGCTGTCGGAGACGGCCTTCGTTTCGCGGCATCCGACCGAGGGCGCGCGGCTCGAATTCTTCACGCCGACCCGGCGCATCGCCCATTGCGGTCACGCCACGGTTGCCGCCTTCGCATTGATGCGCGCCGAGGGGCGGATCGGCGACGGCGCGACGTCGAAGCAGACGGTGGACGGACCGCGGAAGATCCTCGTGCAGAACGGCGCGGTCTACATGGAGCAGCGGGCGCCCCGCTACGAGGCGGACACCGACTGGGCCGGGACCGGCGTGACGCGGGCGGAGGCGCTTGATGCCCTCGGCTTGGCCACAGACCGACTCGACGCCCGCGTCACGCCGCAGGTCGTCGATACCGGCAACCGGTTCCTGCTGGTCGGGGTCGCGCGCGAAGCGGACCTTGCGGCGATCGTGCCGGACCAGCAAGCAATCGGGCGGATCAGCGAGGCGCTGGATCTGATCGGCTTCTATGCCTTCGCGGTCACCACCGGCACCGGCCCCGCGCACGCCACGACGCGCATGTTTGCGCCCCGCTTCGGCATCGCGGAGGAAAGTGCCACTGGCATGACCGCGGGACCGCTCGCCTGCCTTCTGCACGACATTCTCGGCGACCGGCGGACGCATTTCGCGATCGAACAGGGCCGCTTCATGTCGTCGCCGAGCGTCAGCCGGATCCTCGTCGATCTCGAGATCGAGCGCGGCCGCATCACGGGCCTTATGGCCGGTGGCGAGGGCCGGCGGGCAGGCACGCTCGACATCTGCGTTCCGGGCGACGCCTCGCCCGTTCAGCCAGCTTCGGGGCAGCAGAGCCAATGAGACACGAGATCGACCTTCGCGGCGTCGTCGAGCCCCTGGTCCTCGAGGTCGGACCAGGTCAGGAACCGAAGCGCATGGCGGATCGTGGGGGCTATCTGCGCCGCCTTCGGCCCGCTGCCGAAACCCGCGATCAGCCCGGCGGCGACCCCGTCGAGATAGGCGCCGAACTCCGCCATCGGCCCCTGCAGCGCGGGCACATGCGCGACGTCCTCGAAGGACACGGTCCACATCCGGCGCGTGCGCGAGAAGTAGGCGTAGAACGCGGACACGGCTGCCGCGAACCGCGCCTTCGGGTCGGCATGATCTGCCCAGCCGGCGGGATCCGGTGGCGGGTTCAGCGACAGCCAGTGCGACGTGCAGGCCTGGAAGACCGCGGTCTCGTCCGGGAAGTGCCGGTAGACCGTCAGCCGCTGCACGCCCGAGCGTTCGGCGATGGCGCTGATCGTGGTCGCGCGCGGTCCGATCTCCTCGTGCAGATGCATCGTGGCCTCCACGATCTTCTGCCGGGTCTCTTCCTGCGACTTGGCGCGCTCGCGCAGGCGGTAGGGCCGCTTCTTCTCGTGCTCTGTCATTCGATGAACATGCCTGATCACCGAATGATTGACAAGGGGGGTCGAATCGCCTACGCCGCACTTCAACAAACACTATTGTTTATCTAAAAGGATGCCCGAAATGACACCGATCACCGAACCCGTCCAGCACGCCGCAAAGCGCGTCACCGATGCCTGGACCGCCCTGCCGTCCTGGCTGCCCGTGCCGGGCCTCGGCGCGCTGCCGATCAACAGTTTCCTTTTGACAGGGACCGAACCGATGCTGGTCGATACCGGCCTCGGCGCTCTTGCCGGGCCACTCATCGACAGCCTCCGCGCCCAGATCGACCCCGAAGACCTGCGCTGGATCTGGCTCAGCCACACCGACGCCGACCATATCGGCAACCTCGACCGGATCCTCGAGATCGCCCCGAACGCAACGGTCGTCACGAACTTCCTCGGTGCCGGCAAGATGGGGATGCTCGGCGCGGGCGATCCGGCCCGGATGCGCACGCTCGAGCCGGGCGAGGTGTTCGAGGTCGGCGGTCGCCGGCTGCACCAGGTCAAGCCGCCCTACTACGACGCCCCCGAGACGATGGGCTTTTTCGACGAGACCGACCGCGTGTTCTTCGCCGCCGACGCCTTCGGGGCGCTTCTGCCGGGCTCGGTCGATACGATTGACGAGATCCCGGTCGAGGAACTCGGAGAGGGCCTCGTCGCCTGGTCCAGCGTCGATGCACCGTGGCTCGTGCAGATGGACCGCGGCTCGCTCGGCCAGATGCTGCGGGCGCTCGACGCGCTCGACCCCGCGTACGTGCTCTCGGGCCACCTGCCGGTCGCGCACAGGCTCGACACGCTGACCGGCATCGTCGGTTGCGCCTATGGCCGCGGGACGACCGCGGCCGTCACCCCCGAAACCGCCGCCCAGGTCGAGGCGATCCTCGCCTGAGCAATATGAAGGACATCGCAATGAAGACCCTGACCCTGAGCCAACGCCACCGGCGGACCAGCCCTTTCGTCGCCCTCCGCGCCTTCGTGGCCAAGCTCGACATCGAACGCCGCATCCGGCGGGACACCGCCCGGCTGGAGGCCATGAGCGACCATGAACTGCGCGACATCGGACTGCACCGCGGTGACATCCGCGACGCGCTCCGCCATGGGCGCGACTGGTACCTGCGCGGCCATTGAGCGCCGCGACGGAAGCGCCGGTCCGGGACGCAAGCGCCCGCAGACGCGGCGGAGACACCCAACCATCCAACGACATCAAAGGAGAAATGACATGACTACCAACCTCATCGAAACCAACAAGGCGACCGTCGCCCGCTTCCTCGCCGGCACGCATTCCGCCAACATCGACGACGTCGAGGTGATCGACGACACCGTAGTGCCGCACATTGCCTGCCACGGCTTCCCGGGCTTTCCGAACGAGGAGTTCTTCGACCGCGAAAGCTACAAGGCGTTCTTCCGCGTCTTCCGCCAGTCCTTCAGCGACATGAGCTTCGAGACCTTGAAGACGATCGCCACCGAGGACTTCGTCTCGGCCCACTGGGAGATCTGGGCGACCCATTCGGGTGAATTCAACGGCATCGCGCCCGATGGCGCCCGCGTCGTCTTCGACGGCGTCGCCCTCTACCGGATGGAGGACGGCAAGATCGCAGAAACCTGGCTGACCATCAACCAGCCGCTTCTCCTGTCTCAACTCGGCAAGGGCACCGCGCGGGCCGCCTGACACCGTTCCGGGGCAGGCCGGTCCGGCCTGCCCCTCATCCCCCGAAAGGACGACACCATGTGCGGACGAAACGAATTGTACCGTCCCCCTGCGGCCACCGGGCACTGCCGGCGCTGCGCGGGTGACGGGTGGTGCAGGGCGCGGTGGAACGCGACCCGCGACGCCTTGCGGGTCGACGGCGACCCGGTGTCCCGGACCGCCGTCGAGTACCCGGCGGCGGACCGCCAGGAGGCCCGACCATGACACCGACATTGATTCTGGTCACCTACCGGCTGCGCGTCCCCGTCGCCGAGTTCCGCGCCCATGCCCGGACGGCCGCGGCACGGATCGCAGAGGCGCCTGGCCTTCTCTGGAAGGTTTGGGGCCTCGACGAGGCGACCGGGCTCGGAACCAGTGCCTACTTGTTCCGCGACAGCGCCTCGGCCGAGGCCTTCGCCGAGGGTCCGGCGACTTCCGAGCTTCGCGCGGGGCCGGCCATGGACGTTTTCACCCGCATCGCGCCGGTGGACGCGGGGCTTTCAGCCATCACGGGCGCGGCACGGTTCCTCGCGCCGACCGACATGGCAACCGGGTGACCACGATGTTCCGAATATCGCATGAAATCCGGATTGCGGCACCCGCAGACCGCGTTTGGGCGGTCACGGCGGATATCGAGCGCTGGCCCGACTGGCTGCCGACGGTGACCGCCGTGCGCCGGCTGACCAAGCGCCCTTTCGGACCTGGCAGCCGGTTTGAGCTGAAGCAGCCGTTTCAGCGTGCGGCCATCTGGGAACTCACCGGGATCACGCCCGGTCGCAGCTACACCTGGCGAAGATCCCCCGGCCGGATGCTGCGCCTGTTGGCCCGGCACCAGCTCTTGAACAACGGGGCGAACACCTTCTGCCGGCTCTCGCTTGTCTGTTCCGGACCGTTGGCGATCTGGCTGCGCCCCATCCTGGTGCCCCTGCTCCGCGCCGCGCTAGCCCGGGAAAACGCCGCTTTGAAAACTCGGTGCGAGGCGCGAACCTCCCCGCCCCACGCCCGCCCCGTTCGTCCACACGTCCCATTGAAACGAGGAGTTGACGCGACATGACCGACCTCGACCTTCTCGCCGATGCCGACCGCCGTGCCCGCGCCTATGTGGCGGGCGCCGCGGAGAGCC
>NZ_DAIUBO010000230.1:0-5979 GCF_036846665.1 Amaricoccus sp.
GGACCCCTTTCGCCTCGTAGCTGGGGCCGGCGGCGGGGGGGAGCGCCCCCTCGGGGGGGGCCGCGGCCGGCCGCTGGGCGGCGGGGCCGCGCCGCCACTCGAGGATTTCCGCCGCGGATTGGGTGACGTCCACGAGCACCGGGTCGATGCTGCGGATGACCGCCAGCGGCGCGGCCTGGCCGCTGGTCACCAGCGTGCCCTGCGTGGTCAGCGATCGGCCGATGAAGCCGGCGAGCGGCGCGCGGATCATGGTGCGCTCCAGGTCGATCTGCGCGGCCTGCAGCTGCGCCTGCGCCACCTGGAGCGCGGCCGCCGCGCTGTCGCGCGCGCCGGCGGCCTCGTCGTAGTTCTGCTGGCTGGCGATATTGCGCGCGAGCAGCTCCTCGAGGCGCTCGGCGTCGCGGGAGGTGGTCTCGAGCTGGGCCCGGGCCTGGGCGACCTGGGCCTCGGCGGCAGCGACCTGGGCCTCGTAGCTCGCCGAATCGATGCGGTAGAGCGGATCGCCGAGCGCCACCTCCGCGCCTTCCTGGAAGAGCCGCTCGGTGATGATGCCGTTGACCTGCGGCCGCACCTCGGCGATGCCTGAGGCCACCACGCGACCGGGGAGGGTCGCGGTGAGGGTGACATCGGTCGCATCGAGCGTGACCACGGTGACGGGCTGGGGCGGTGGCGGCCCGCCCTCGGGCGCCTGGGCCACGGCCGGTGCGGCCAGCAGAAGGGTCACGGTCCAGAGCGCGCCGCGCCCGGTCGTGCCTCTGCCGCGCCATAGGGCGCGCGGCTCCTGTCGCATCGGCATTCGATCCCCCGCCCGGTCGGGATTCGCCGGATCCCATCCTGCCCCGAATACGCGGTGACGCGGCGTGCCGCAAGCCGGAAGGCCAATCAGACCAGACACATGATGGCTGGCGCATGTGTGTCGGACCTACCGCCTGCCGCGGCGAAACCGACGATTGGAATGCCGCAGACCGACGATGGAAGACAGGAGCCGTCCCGGGCGGGTGGCGTCAGTATTTCGACGGGACGTAGAGCTCGGGCGGCAGGACCTTGCGCTCGTAGGCTGGGTTGAAGACACGCTCGGGCAGGGTGATGTCCTCGTGCGGCACCGGCTCGTAGGGGAACTGGGCGAGGAAGTGGTCGATGCAGTTCAGCCGCGCCCGTTTCTTGTCGTTGCCCTCGACGATGTACCAGGGGGCCTCGGGGATGTTGGTGCGGGCGAGGGTCTCCTCCTTGGCCTTGGTGTATTGCTCCCAGCGCACCCGGCTCTGGAGATCCATCGGCGAGAGCTTCCACTGCTTGAGCGGATCGTGGATGCGCATCAGGAAGCGCATCTGCTGTTCCTCGTCGGTGATCGAGAACCAGTACTTGATCAGCCTGATGCCGGAGCGGACCAGCATGCGCTCGAATTCGGGGACGTCTTCGAAGAATTGCTCGACCTGATCCTCCGAGGCGAAGCCCATCACCCGCTCGACGCCCGAACGGTTGTACCAGGAGCGATCGAAGAGCACGATCTCGCCGCCGGCGGGCAGGTGCGGGACGTAGCGCTGGAAATACCACTGGCTCCTTTCCCGTTCGGACGGGGCGGGCAGGGCGACCACCCGGGCGACGCGGGGATTGAGCCGCTGGGTGATGCGCTTGATCACGCCGCCCTTGCCGGCCGAGTCGCGACCCTCGAAGATCACGACGATCTTTTCCTTCTTGTAGGAAACCCAATCCTGGAGCTTGATCAGCTCGGATTGCAGCCGCAGCAGCGCGCGAAAATAGTCCATGCGCGGGATCGAGGGCGGATGCGCCTTGCGGTAGATCCTGCGGATCTCGAGCGAGAGCGCCGGCTCGGAGATCTCGAGCTCGTAATCCTCGTCGAGCGTGTCGGCCAGCTCGGCCTCGAGCCAGTCGCGGCCGTCGAAATCGTCGTCCCTGTTTTCCATGGTGCGTCTTCCAGCTTCGACCCGGCGTTCCTAGCAGGCCGGAACGCGAAGGAACGTGAAGTTTTTGTCACAAGGCCTCACGGCAGCTCCAGCCTGAGGACCTTTCCCGGAAAGGGTGGCGCGGCCGGATCGTCGACGGTCACCACCACGATGCCGGTCCCGTCGGGGGTGAAGGCGAGGTTCGGGGCAGCGGGCGCGGGCAGCTCGACGGCGCTCAGGACCTCGCCGAAGGCATCGACCGCGAGGATCCGGCCCGAGGAGAACTGGCCAATCCAGAGCGCGCCGTCGTGGCCGAACTCGATGCCGTCGGGGTAGGGCAGCACGCCGGAGGCCGGATCGATCGCGCCGAGCCGGACGAAGAGGCGGCGGTCATCGAGGCCGCCGTCCTCGGCGACGGCGAAGGAGATGATGCGTCCGGCCTCCGATTCCGCGACGAAGAGGCGATCGCCGGCCGGCGAGAGGGCGACGCCGTTGGGGTAATGCAGGTCGTCGGCGACGGTCCTCAGCACGCCCTCCGCGTCGAGATGCAGCACGCGGCCGACGATCGGCTCGCTCTCCCAGGGGCCCGAGGCGGTGACATAGGCGCCGCCCTTGCCGTCCGGGGTCACGTCGTTGGGGCCGATCAGGGCATTGCCGTCGGCGTCGGCTTCCCAAGACCGGGCGGTATTGCCTTCGGCGTCGAAGGCTTCGAGCCTGCCGGAATCGTAGCAGGTGACGAGGAAGCGCCCGTCGAGCGGCAGGACCGCCGAGGGGCCGCAGCCCTCCTCGCGCCAGAGCTCGGATTTGGCGCCGGTTTCGGGGTCGATGCGGCTGACCAGGTTGCCGCCGTATTCGGCATAGATCAGCGCGCCGTCGTGGAAGGCGGGACCTTCGGGAAAGGCCGCAGCGCCGTCGAGGACCTGCGGCTCGGCCGCGAGCGCGGGCATCGCGCCGAGGCCGGCGGCGAGGAAGGCGATGCCTGTTCGGCGCATGGTGATCTCCCGCGGGGCCAGGATCGCGAGGTTATGCGCCCCCGGACCGCCGGGCAAGCGCCGCTGCCGCTCAGACCGGTGCGGCGCGCGTTCCGAAGATCGCCGAGCCGATCCGCACATGGGTGGCACCGCAGGCGATGGCGGTCTCGAAATCGTCGGACATGCCCATGGAGAGCCCTTCGAGGCCGTTGCGCGCCGCCATGTCCCGCAGCATGTCGAAATGCGGTGCGGGGTCGGCGTCGACCGGCGGGATGCACATCAGGCCCGAGACCGGCAGGTCGTATTCGCCGCGGCAGGCGGCGAGGAAGGCGTCCAGCGCCTCCGGGGCGAGGCCGGCCTTCTGCGGCTCGCGGCCGGTGTTGACCTGGACGAAGAGGGTCGGGCAGGCGCCCCGGGCCTGGACCGCGGCGGCGAGCCTGCGCGCGAGGCTGTCGCGGTCCAGGCTGTGGATCGCATCGAAGAGATCGAGCGCGCGGGCGAGCTTGTTGCTCTGGAGCGGGCCGACGAGATGCAGGCCGAGGCCGTCGAATTCCGCGCGGAAGTCCGGCCACTTGCCCTCGGCCTCCTGCACGCGGTTCTCGCCGAAGACGCGATGGCCGGCCTCGAGCACCGCACGGATGCGTTCGAGCGGCTGGACCTTGGAGACGGCGATCAGCGTCACCGCGCCGGTCGGGCGGCCGGCCGCGCGGGTCGCCGCCGCGATGCGTGTCTCGATGTCCCGGAGCGACATGGGCAGCCTCCTCGCGCTGAGCCCGCCGACCCTAGCGCGCCGCGGGCGAGCAAGGGAAGCCGGGTCGCGGACGGCGCCGGTCTCCAAGCGTGCAGGAATGCGCAAGCCAAGGAAACGAAGGGCTTACTGAAATGCATCAGCCCGGACAAAACAGAAAAGGCGGGCCGAGGCCCGCCTTTCCGTACTCGCTGATCCGGAAGGGATCAGAACGCCATCTTGATACCGAAGTCGGCCACGGTGTCGGCATCCTCGTCCGTCTGGATCAGGTTGCCGCCCTGGAAGAGCTCGTCCTGGCCGAAGGTACGGGCAACGCCGCCGGCAACCTGGGCACCGCCGCCGAGGTCATAGGCCGCGGTCAGGCCGTAGGCGCTCTTGCCGTCAAACCCTTCGAGACGCTCCGAAGCCTCGTAGATGTTGACGTAGTAGGCGCCAACCGTGAAGGCATCCCAGCCGAAGGTGCCGCCGACGCCGATGGTCCCGAACTTGGCTCCATCGACGAAGTCGTTGCTCTTCGAGTCGGCCTGCGTCCAGACGACGCCGAGACCGAAGCTCTCCCAGTCGCCGGTCACGGCAGCGGACCACTGCTCGCCTTCCGGAACCTCCTGGGTGCTGTCGGCGCCGGCAATGGTGAAGACGTCATCGCCAGCGTTGCAGGTGGTCGTGAGGCCACCGGCGCCGTCTTCGCAGACGCTGAGGCCCGTGCCGACGGTCTGACGGAACGACTTGTAGTTGTTGTAGCCAACGCCGATGCCGAAGGAACCGCCGCCGAAGTCGGCCTGGTAGCCGGCGCCGACGACCACGTCCGTGAGGTCGCGGTTCGAGGACAGCGAGATGCCGAACCCGGCGATGTCGAAGTCGTAGCGCACCGTCGGACGCGCGGTCGGGTTCGCGGCGAAGTTGTTCGCCGTGTCGTCGCCGAAGCTGCCGCCGTTGGAGATGAAGAAGGTCTCCTGCAGGTCGCCGAGGCCGGTGAGCGAGAGGTTGCCCGGGATGTCGCCGACCCACTGCTCGTCCGCAGCGTTGGTGTCGCCGTAGGTCAGGGTGCCCCAGGAGCCGGAAACGAAGACGTTACCGGCGGTCTGGCCGAGCGTACCGCCCTGGCCGCCCACGGCGTTGTCGGCGCGGACCGTGGCACCGAAGGTGATGCCCGAATCGGTCTCGCCGGTCATGTTGACGCCGAAGCGGACGCGGGAGATCGCACGCAGATCTTCGTCGCCGTTCGCGGAACCGTCGTTGTTGATGTTGTAGCCCAGACCCAAGCGGGCGTCGCCGAAGAGCGAAATCCCCTGGGCCGAGGCAACCCCGCCGATCGCCAGGGCGGCGAGGGCGGTGGTGGTGAAGAGTACGTTCTTCATCGTTTTTCCTCGTGTTTCTTGGTCGAAACCCATCTCAAATCCGGAACGCCCGGACCAAGTAGGTTCGTCATCTCTCATTGCCGGGCTTTGGGTCAAGCGAATGGCCGGCGGCGAAAGCTTTGTCTCGGACGATGATGCAGCTTTGCCACAGTGATGGCCGGGAGCACCGGAACGCCCGGGCCGGTTTGCGCTTGCCGGGCGGCGGGGGAGACTTTAGACACCGGCGAAGGGCCAATCCGGAGCCGGGCCGAGACGTGAAGATCAAGCGCGACATCCTTCTGCTCGCCGCCGTTTCGGCCGCACTCGCGAGCTGCGGGCCGAACGACCCCCAGGCGCAGCTCGAGGCGCGCGACGAGCAGATTCGTCGCGAGATGGAGCTCAGCGATTCGTCCTTCTTCGATCTCTTCCGCAACCAGGGCGACCCGGAGATCGGCGTGCAGGTCAACCGCTACCTCTGGCAGGCCACGCTCGACATCCTCGCCTTCCTGCCGCTGGAAGGCGCCGATCCCTTCTCCGGGATCATCATGACCGACTGGGGCCGGATCGGAAACGATCCCTCGGGATACCGGGTGACGGCCTATATCATGTCGCCCGCGCTCGATGCGCGCTCGCTGAAGGTCGCGGCCTATCGGCAGGCCGGGGGGCGGCCGGTGCCGGTGTCGCGCGAGGCGAACAAGGCGCTGGAGAACGCCATTCTGACCCGGGCGCGGCAGCTCCGTATCGCCGCGACCGAGGGCACGCCGGCGCCGGACGTCTATTACCCCTCGCCGGACGGCCAGTTCTACGCCGGCGGGCTCGAGTGACGGGCGAGGCGCCGACGCGCTACGATCCGCGTGCGGTCGAGCCGAAATGGCAGGCCGCCTGGGAGGCGGCGCAGGTGTTCCGCGCCGAGGCCGATCCGACGCGGCCGAAATACTACGTGCTGGAGATGTTTCCCTATCCCTCGGGGCGCATCCACATGGGTCATGTGCGCAACTACACCATGGGCGACGTGGTGG
>NZ_DAIUBO010000231.1:0-5972 GCF_036846665.1 Amaricoccus sp.
GACGACGCTCGCCACTTGGTCGCTTGTCCTGCCCGCGCTCGGCATCGGGTTCGCGGTACAGAACCCCGAGACGCCCTACATCATCTTCCTGGTGCTCGCGCTGCTCTGCGGCTTCGGCGGCGGCAATTTCGCCTCCTCGATGGCCAATATCTCGTTCTTCTTCCCCAAGGCCGAGAAGGGCAATGCGCTCGCCCTCAACGCGGGCCTCGGCAATCTCGGCGTCAGCGTGATGCAGTTCCTGGTGCCCATCGTCATCACCATGGGCGTCTTCGGCGCGCTGGGCGGGCAGCCGCAGGAGATGAGCGACGGCGGCCGGCTCTGGATGCAGAACGCGGGCTTCATCTGGGTGCCGTTCATCATCGCCTCGACCGTCGCCGCCTGGGTGGGCATGAACGACATCGCCTCGGCCAGGGCCTCCTTCGCCGACCAGGCGATCATCTTCACCCGCAAGCACAATTGGCTGATGTGCATCCTCTATACCGGGACCTTCGGCAGCTTCATCGGCTATTCCGCGGGCTTCCCGCTGCTGACCAAGCTCCAGTTCCCGGAGGTCAACGCGCTGCAGTTCGTGTTCCTCGGGCCGCTGGTCGGGGCGCTCAGCCGGGCGGGAACCGGCTGGGTCTCCGACAAATACGGGGGCGGGCGGGTCACCTTCTGGAGCTTCGTGGGGATGATCGCTGCGGTCTTCGGGGTGATCTTCTTCCTCGGCATCAAGGAGAGCCCGGGGGCGTTCTGGGGGTTCTTCGCCTGCTTCATGGCGCTGTTCCTGCTGACCGGGATCGGCAATGCCTCCACCTTCCAGATGATCCCGGTGATCATGGGGCGCGAGGTCCCGCGGCTGATGCCGGAGCTCAAGGGGAGCGCCCTGCAGCGGCAGACCGACCGGGAGAGCGCGGCGATCATCGCCTTCACCTCGGCGATCGCGGCCTATGGCGCCTTCTTCATCCCCAAGGCCTACGGCACCTCGATCTCGATGACCGGCGGGCCGGTGGCGGCGCTCTGGGGCTTTCTCGCCTTCTACGTCGCCTGCCTCGTGCTGACGTTCTTCTACTACACGCGGCCGGGCGGCCTTCTTCACGCAATCGAGCACGGTCGCGGCGGGCCCCGGCTCGCTCCGGCGCATTAGGGAGACAGCCATGAGCCATCTGCTCGACCGACTCAACTTCCTGCAGTCGCGCAGCCTCGGGACCTTCTCGAACGGCCACGGCGAGACCACCCGGGACAACCGGGAGTGGGAGGAGGTCTACCGGAACCGCTGGCGCCACGACAAGATCGTGCGCTCGACCCACGGGGTGAACTGCACCGGCTCCTGCTCGTGGAAGATCTACGTGAAATCCGGCATCGTCACCTGGGAGACCCAGCAGACCGATTATCCCCGCACCCGGCCCGACCTGCCGAACCACGAGCCGCGCGGCTGCTCGCGCGGGGCCTCCTACAGCTGGTATCTCTATTCGGCCAATCGCGTGAAGCATCCCCTGGTGCGGTCGCGGCTGCTGAAGACCTGGCGCAGGATGCGCGAATCCATGAGCCCGGTCGCGGCCTGGGCGGCGATCCAGGCCGATCCCGCCCTGCGCAACGACTATATCCAGGTGCGCGGGCACGGCGGCTTCGTGCGCGCCTCCTGGGACGAGGCGTCGGAGATCGTCGCGGCGGCCAATGCCTATACCACGAGGAAATACGGACCCGACCGGGTCTTCGGCTTCTCGCCGATCCCGGCGATGTCGATGATCTCCTATGCCGCCGGGGCGCGCTACCTGTCGCTGCTCGGGGGGACCTGCATGTCCTTCTACGACTGGTATTGCGACCTGCCGCCATCCTCGCCCCAGACCTGGGGCGAGCAGACCGACGTGCCGGAAAGCGCGGATTGGTACAACGCCGGCTTCCTGATCCTCTGGGGCTCGAACGTGCCGCAGACCCGCACGCCGGATGCGCATTTCTACACCGAGGCGCGCTACCGCGGCGCGAAGTCCTGCGTCGTCAGCCCCGATTATTCCGAGGCCTCCAAATTCTCCGACATCTGGCTCTCGCCGCGGGCGGGCACTGATTCGGCGCTGGCCATGGCCATGGGCCATGTCATCCTGCGCGAGTTCCACCTCGACCGGCAGGCGGCGTATTTCGAGGATTACGCCCGGCGCTACACCGACATGCCCATGCTGGTGCGGCTCGACGAGAAGGAAGGGCGCTTCGTGCCGGGCCGGATGCTGCGCGCCGCGGACTTCGCCGACGGGCTGGGCCAGACGAACAACCCGGAGTGGAAGACCCTGGCCTGGGACGAGACCACGGGCGACATCGTCGTTCCGAACGGCTCGGTCGGCTTCCGCTGGGGCGAGGAGGGCCGCTGGAACCTCGAGGAGCAGGCGGGAGAGGCCGCGGTCAAGCTGCGGCTGACCCAGATCCTCGAGGAGCACCGCGACGACGTGGTGGGGGTGGACTTCCCCTATTTCGGCGGTGCGGCGCACGAGCCCTTCGTGAAATCCGGGCACCCGGAGGTGCTGACCCGCAACGTGCCGGTGCGGCGCGTCGAGACCGCCGACGGCGAGATCCTGGTGGCGACGGTCTTCGACCTGCTCTGCGCCAATTACGGGGAGGACCGGGGGCTGGGCGGCGACTGGGTGACCAGCGACTATGCCGCGGACGTGCCCTATACCCCGGCCTGGGCGGAGAAGATCACCGGCGTGAAGGCCAATGCCATCGTCACCGTGGCCCGCGAATTCGCGCTCAACGCGGAGAAGACCCGCGGCAAGTCCATGGTCATCCTCGGCGCCGGTATCAACCACTGGTTCCACATGGACATGACCTATCGCGGCATCATCAACATGCTGGTGATGTGCGGCTGCGTCGGCCAGTCCGGCGGCGGCTGGAGCCATTACGTCGGCCAGGAGAAGCTGCGCCCGCAGACCGGCTGGACGGCGCTCGCCTTCGCGCTCGACTGGAACCGCCCGCCCCGCCACATGAACTCGACCTCGGCCTGGTATGCGCATACCGACCAGTGGCGCTACGAGACGGTCAGTCCGAAGGAGATCCTGAGCCCGACCGCGCCCGAGGGCAATTGGGACGGCAGCCTGATCGACTTCAACATCCGTGCCGAGCGCATGGGCTGGCTGCCCTCGGCGCCGCAGCTGAAGACCAACCCGCTCGACCTGGGCCGCGCCGCCGAGACGGCCGGCCAGGACGTCAGGGATTACGTGGCCGAGCGGCTAAAATCGGGCGAGCTCGAGATGTCCTGCGAGGATCCGGATGCACCGGAGAACTGGCCGCGCAATCTCTTCGTCTGGCGCTCGAACCTCATGGGGTCGAGCGGCAAGGGGCACGAATATTTCCTCAAGCATCTGGTCGGAACGCTGCACGGGGTGCTCGGCAAGGATCTCGGCAGCAGCGAGGGCAGCCTGCGGCCGCTGGAGGCGAAGTGGCACGACGAGGCGCCCGAGGGAAAGCTCGACCTCCTGGTGACGCTCGACTTCCGCATGTCGACCACGGCGGTCTATTCGGACATCGTGCTGCCGACGGCCTCCTGGTACGAGAAGGACGATCTCAATACCTCGGACATGCATCCCTTCATCCACCCGCTGCAGGCGGCGGTGGATCCGGCCTATGAATCGCGCTCGGACTGGGAGATCTTCAAGACCATCGCGCGCCAGTTCAGCCGGATCGCGCCCGAGGTTCTCGGTGTGGAGCGCGACGTCGTGGCGGTCCCGCTCCAGCACGACACGCCCGGCGAACTGGCGCAGGACCAGGTGCGCGACTGGAAGCGCGGCGAATGCGACCTGATCCCCGGCAGGACCGCCCCGAACTTCGTCGCCGTCGAGCGGGATTATCCCAATCTCTACAGGCGCTTCACCTCGCTCGGCCCGCTGATGGCGAAGATCGGCAACGGCGGCAAGGGCATCTCCTGGGATACCAAAACGGAAGTGCATCACCTGGTCGACCTGAACGAGCCCGTGCAGGAGGACGGCCCCACCAAGGGCCTTGCCCGGATCGAGACTGCGATCGACGCCGCGGAAGTGGTGCTGATGCTCGCGCCGGAGACCAACGGCGAGGTGGCGGTCAAGGCCTGGGGCGCGCTCGGCAGGATCACCGGCCGCGACCACACCCATCTCGCCGAGGTCAAGGAAGACGAGAAGATCCGCTTCCGCGACATCGCCGCCCAGCCGCGCAAGATCATCTCCTCGCCGACCTGGTCGGGCATCGAGAGCGAGGAGGTCTGCTACAACGCCGGCTATACCAACGTCCACGAGCTGATCCCCTGGCGCACGCTCAGCGGCCGGCAGCAGCTCTATCAGGACCATCTCTGGATGCGGGCTTTCGGCGAGGCGCTGGCGGTCTACCGCCCGCCGGTGGATCTGAAGACCGTCACCAGCGCGATCAACATGGATGCCCGCGAGGGCAGGCCCCATGTGGTGCTGAACTTCATCACGCCCCATCAGAAATGGGGCATCCATTCGACCTATACCGACAACCTCCTGATGCTGACCATGAGCCGCGGCGGCCCCATCGTCTGGATCTCGGAGGTCGACGCCAGGACCGCCGGGGTGGTCGATAACGACTGGATCGAGCTCTACAACGCCAATGGCGCGCTCTGCGCCAGGGCGGTGGTGTCCCAGCGGATCAAGCCGGGCACCACGCTCATGTACCACGCGCAGGAGAAGATCGTGAACGTGCCCGGCTCGCAGATGACCGGCCGGCGCGGGGGCATCCACAATTCGGTGACGCGCACCGTCCTCAAGCCCACGCATATGATCGGCGGCTATGCGCAGCTGAGCTACGGCTTCAACTACTACGGCACCGTGGGCTCGAACCGCGACGAGTTCGTGATCCTGCGCAAGATGACCAAGGTCGACTGGCTCGACCGGCCGGCGGCGACCCCGGCGGCCGCCGAAGGCTCGGTCGCGAAGATGGAGGTCTGACATGAAGATCCGCGCGCAGATCGGCAAGGTCCTGAACCTCGACAAATGCATCGGCTGCCATACCTGCTCGATCACCTGCAAGCAGGTCTGGACCAGCCGCGACGGCGTCGAATACGCCTGGTTCAACAATGTCGAGACCAAGCCCGGCATCGGCTATCCCAAGGACTGGGAGAACCAGAAGCGCTGGCGCGGCGGCTGGGAGCGCAATTCGCGCGGGCATCTGCAGCCGCGGCAGGGCGCGAAATGGCGCATCCTCGCCAATATCTTCGCCAACCCCGACCTGCCGGAGATCGACGACTATTACGAGCCCTTCGACTTCGACTACGGGCATCTGCAATCCGCGCCGGAGATGGAGCATTTCCCGACGGCCCGGCCGCGCTCGAAGATCACCGGCGAGCGGATCGAGAAGATCGAATGGGGTCCGAACTGGGAAGAGATCCTCGGGGGCGAGTTCGAGAAGCGGTCGAAGGACTACAATTTCGAGGGCATCCAGAAGGAGATCTACGGCCAGTTCGAGAACACCTTCATGATGTATCTGCCGCGACTCTGCGAGCATTGCCTCAACCCGAGCTGCGCCGCCTCCTGTCCCTCCGGCGCCATCTACAAGCGGGAGGAGGACGGGATCGTCCTGATCGACCAGGAGAAGTGCCGCGGCTGGCGGATGTGCGTCTCCGGCTGCCCCTACAAGAAGATCTACTACAACTGGGACACCGGCAAATCCGAGAAATGCACCTTCTGCTATCCGCGCATCGAGAGCGGCCAGCCGACGGTCTGCTCGGAGACCTGCGTCGGCCGCATCCGCTATCTCGGCGTCATGCTCTACGACGCGGACGCCATCGAGAAGGCGGCCAATGCCGAGAACGAGACCGATCTCTACCAGGCGCAGCTCGACATCTTCCTCGACCCCAACGACCCGGTGGTCCAGGAGATGGCGCTGGCCGACGGGGTGCCGCAGGACTGGATCGAGGCCGCGAAGCACTCGCCGGTCTGGAAGATGGCGATGGAATGGAAGGTCGCCTTCCCGCTGCATCCCGAATACCGCACCCTGCCGATGGTCTGGTACGTGCC
>NZ_DAIUBO010000232.1:0-5907 GCF_036846665.1 Amaricoccus sp.
TCCCGCCCGTGCGCCAGCACGGGCAGCGCCCGCCCGCCCCCCAGGCGGGCGCTTCGCGCCCAAGACGGGCGGCCGCTGCCCGTGCTTCCCGAAGGGATCGACCGGAACTGGTTTGAGGCCCAACCATGCGCGACGAGCCGACCGGAATCACCGCCGAGCTGCTGCTGCGCGCCTATGCCTCCGGCATCTTTCCCATGGCCGAGACCGCCGCGGCCGAGGACATCTTCTGGGTCGATCCGCGCTGGCGCGGGATCCTGCCGCTCGACGGCTTCCACGTCCCCCGCCGCCTCGCGCGCAGCTTCCGCAACGAGGATTTCGACATCCGCATCGATCGGGATTTCCCCGCCGTGGTCCGCGCCTGCGGCGAGCGCCCCGAGACCTGGATCAACCCCGCGATCGAGGCGCTCTATTGCGAGCTGCACCGCATGGGATACGCCCATTCCGTCGAGATCTGGTCCGGCGAGGATCTCGCGGGCGGGCTCTACGGCGTGGCGCTCGGCGGCGCCTTCTTCGGCGAAAGCATGTTCAGCCGCCGCCGCGACACCTCGAAATTCGCGCTGATCGCGCTGGTCGCCCGGCTGAACGCCGGCGGCTTCCGGCTGCTCGACACGCAGTTCGTCACCGCGCATCTCACGGGATTCGGCGCGGTGGAGATCAGCCGCGCGAGCTACCGCGACCGGCTCGAGGCCGCCCTCGCGGTCCCGGCCGATTTCTTCGCGCTACCCCGGGACGCCGGCCGTCAGCGATTGTTGCAGCTCAGCACCCAGACGTCGTAGCGCGGGTGGTCGAGCGCCGAGACCGCCGGCGAGGAGGCGAACATCCACCCCGAGAACCGCGGCGCCTCCTCGCGCAGGTCGCGGATGCGCAGGAAGGCATAGGCATCCGCCGCGGGATCCCCCCTGGGGATTCGGCAGGCCTCGGCGGTGATCTCGAGATAGCCGTAGCGCATGGTCTGCCCGACTTCGAGATCGAGGTCGCGCGTCGTGCCGTTGAGCGTGTCGAGGCCGCGCAGATGCAGGGAGCGCGCCTCGACCGTGTCCTGGTCGTTGTCGATCTGCACCGATTGCGCCGCGACGGCCTGAACCGCCACGAGCAGGCATCCCGCCAGGGACGCGAGGCGGATCCAGGATCCCGCCCCGGTGCCGTTAACACTTTTTCTCTTCGTTTTCATAGCGTTACACGTTGTCCTCATGGGGACGCCCCCGCGGAGGCGCAAGATCGCCCCCAACTCGGCCCGTCGCCCGGGGCCGTGCTCACTGCGAGGTCCCGAATTTCATCAGGAGATTGAGCAGGCTCACCGAACCTTGCGTGTTCACGATCTCGTCGCCCGCCGCCAGCATGAATTCCGAGGCGCCCGGGGTGATCTCGATGAAGGATCCGCCGAGCAGCCCCTCCGAGGCGATCTTCACGTCCGAATCCTCCGGAAGCCTGACCGATTCCGCCACCGTGAACCGGGCCTTGGCCTTGAAGCTCTCCGGGTCGAGCTCCAGCGCGGTGACCGAGCCCACCTTGATCCCCGCCAGCCGGACATCGGTGCCGACGGAGACGCCCTCCACGCTGCGGAAGGCGGCGGAAAGCTCGTAGCTGTCCCGGTTGAGCTGCAATCCCCGCGACTGCCCGGCATAGACGACGAAACCCGCGGCGACGGCCACCACCACCGCCCCGATGACGGTTTCCGCGATGCTGTTCGACATGGGTCCCGCCCCCTGCCCTATTCCGGCGACCAGGCCTCGTAATCCGCCGCGGGCGGCCGCGGCTGGCCGAGGATGCTCCCCGGCGGCCGATAGGCCGCATCCGTGCCCGTCAGATTCGCCTGATGCGGCTTCTCCCAGGGCTTGCGGGTGAGGGGCCGCGCCGTGGGCGGCTCCTGCCAGGTATGATGCAGCCAGCCGTGCCACTCCGGGGCCACCCGGCTCGCCTCGGAATAGCCGTTGTAGATCACCCAGCGCCGCGACCCGTCGGCGTTCTGGTAGAAGACGTTGCCCTGGGCGTCCTCGCCCACCCGCTTGCCCTTGCGCCAGGTATAGAACCGCGTCGCGATGGTCTCGCCGTTCCACCATGTGAATAGCTGCGCAAGCAGGCCCATGCTCGTCCTCATCGTAACCGTCTCAAGGCCCTTATGCCGCAACCAGGCCTGGCGGTCCAGTACGCCGGCGAGCGCCGCCACCCGATCGGCACCCGGTCACACAGAACTCGACGCTTCGTTGATTCCTCCGCTCCCGCTCCTGGACGGCTCGGGGAGAGCGATCGGCCCGGCTCGGGACTCAGGATGCCGAGGCCGAACCTTCCTTGCGGTCGGCATAGATCAGGAGCGGCTCACCCTTGCGCAGGATGCATTCCTCGTTGACCACCGCCTCCTCGACACCCTGCATCGAGGGCAGCTCGAACATGGTGTCGAGCAGCACCTCCTCGAGGATCGAGCGCAGCCCGCGCGCGCCGGTCTTGCGGTCGATCGCCCGCTTGGCGATCGCCTTGAGCGCATCGTCGGTGAAGCTGAGCTGCACGTCCTCCATCTCGAAGAGCCGCTGGTACTGCTTGATCAGCGCGTTCTTCGGCTCGGTCAGGATGGTGATCAGCGCGTCCTCGTCGAGGTCGTTCAGCGTCGCCAGCACCGGCAGGCGCCCGACGAATTCCGGGATGAGCCCGAACTTCAGCAGATCCTCGGGCTCGAGCTCCTGGAAGAGCTCGCCCACCCGCCGGTCGTCGGTATCCTTGACATCGGCGCCGAATCCCATGGCCGAGCCGCGGCCCCGCTGGGCGATGATCTTGTCCAAGCCGGCGAATGCGCCGCCGCAGATGAAGAGGATGTTGGTGGTGTCGACCTGCAGGAACTCCTGCTGCGGATGCTTGCGCCCGCCCTGGGGCGGAACGCTCGCGACCGTGCCTTCCATGATCTTCAGGAGCGCCTGCTGCACCCCCTCGCCCGAGACGTCCCGGGTGATCGAGGGATTGTCCGACTTGCGCGAGATCTTGTCGACCTCGTCGATGTAGACGATGCCCCGCTGCGCCCGCTCGACGTTGTATTCGGCCGATTGCAGCAGCTTCAGGATGATGTTCTCCACGTCCTCGCCGACATAGCCGGCCTCGGTCAGCGTCGTGGCATCGGCCATGGTGAACGGCACGTCGAGGATGCGCGCCAGCGTCTGCGCCAGCAGCGTCTTGCCGCAGCCCGTGGGGCCGATCAGCATGATGTTCGACTTCTGCAGCTCCACGTCGGCGTTCTTGCTGGCGTGGCTGAGCCGCTTGTAGTGGTTGTGAACGGCGACGGAGAGCACCCGCTTGGCGACCTGCTGGCCGATCACGTAATCGTCGAGAACCTTGCAGATCTCATGCGGCGTCGGAACGCCGTCCGAGGACTTGACCAAGTTGCTCTTGGTCTCCTCGCGAATGATGTCCATGCAGAGTTCGACGCATTCATCGCAGATGAACACCGTCGGACCGGCGATCAGCTTGCGGACCTCATGCTGGCTCTTTCCGCAAAAGGAGCAGTACAGGGTGTTCTTCGAGTCGCTTCCGCCTGATTTGCTCATCTCACGCCTCCGGCTCGCGCCACAACCAACTTCGCCGTTACCCGCTTACGCCAAGACACTGGCGCTCCTCAGCTATTGGAACATGCTTGTACCGGCAATTACAAGCCAAAACGCCGCGAGGCCGCACTGCCCGAGCCGAGGTCACGCCGGGTCGGAAGGTGCTTCCCGCCGGGCGACGATGGCGTCGATATGGCCCCAATCCTTCGCCTCCTCGGGCGTCATGTAGCGGTCGCGCTCCAGCGCGTTCTCGACCACGTCGATCGGCTGACCGGAATGGTTCGAATAGATCTCATTCAGCCGCTTCTTGATCTTCAGGGTCTGCTCGGCGTGGATCATGATGTCGGTCGCCTGGCCCTGGTAGCCGCCCGAGGGCTGATGAACCATGATCGAGGAGTTCGGCAGCGAGAAGCGCATGCCCTTCTCGCCCGAGATCAGCAGGAGCGAGGCGGCCGAGGCCGCGAGACCGACGCAGATCGTGGAGACCGGCGGGCGGATGTATTGCATCGTATCGTACATCGACAGCCCGGCGGTCACCACGCCGCCGGGGCTGTTGATATACATGGAGATTTCCTTCTTGGGGTTCTCCGCCTCGAGGAACAGGAGCTGCGCGACGACGAGCGTCGACATGCCGTCGTGGATCGGACCCGAGACGAAGATGATGCGCTCCTTCAGGAGCCGCGAGAAGATGTCGTAGGCGCGCTCGCCGCGGGCGGTCTGCTCGACCACCATCGGCACCAGTTCCATGTAGGTCTCGACCGGATCTTTCATCGGAAAATCGCCTTGATCTGCCGGGCCGACGAGATTTCGCGCCCTGGTTGTCGAAAGGAGTAATGTCAGGGTGCGCCCGGCGCAAGCCCCAGCCGCGTCCCGGCCGGACCGACGCCGCGCCTCGCCCGGCCGGCGCCCGCCGGTGACCCGCCGGGCCGGAAGCCGTCAGACGGCCGCCGTGGCGGGGAGGCCTTCCTCGTCGAGCGCCTCGATCGCCTTCTGCAGCTCTTCCTTGCTCACCGGCTTGTCGGTGACCTTGGCCAGCTCGAGCACGAAATCGACCACCTTGTCCTCGAAGAGCGGCGCGCGGATCTGCTGCAGGGACTGGGGGTTCTTCTGGACGAATTCGAAGAACTGCCGCTCCTGCCCCGGATACTGCCGGGCCTGGGCGATCACGGCGCGCTGCAGCTCCTGCTCGTTCACGCTGATCTCGTTCTTGGTGCCGATCTCCGCGAGCAGGAGCCCGAGCCGCACCCGGCGGTTGGCGAGCCGCAGATGTTCGTCGGTCGGGGTGATCTCCGGGTGGTCGTGCCCGTGATGGTCCGGGTTCTCCTCGTGCCAGAGCTGATGCGCGATCTGCCGCGCCTCGACATCCACGAGGGTCGGGGGAAGCTCGAAGCTGACGAGCCCGTCGAGCGCATCCATCAGCCGGCGCTTGAGGATGGCGCGGCCGGCCTGGGCGTATTCCGCGGAAAGCCGCGCGCGGACCTGCTCCTTCAGCGCATCGAGCGATTCCGCGCCGTAGCGCTTGGCGAGCTCGTCGTCGATCTCGGCGGGCTTCGGGGCCTTCACCGCCTTGATCTTGCAGGCGAAGACCGCCGCCTTGCCGGCGAGATGCGCAGCACCGTATTTCTCGGGGAAGCTGACGTCGATGTCGATCTCGTCACCGGCCTTCACGCCGACGAGCTTCTCCTCGAAGCCCGGAATGAAGCTGCCCGATCCCAGCACGAGCGGGAAATCCTCCGAGGCTCCGCCGTCGAATTCCACACCGTCGACCGAGCCCCTGAAATCGAGGACCACCTGATCGCCGTCCTTGGCCTTCGATCCCTTGCGGCGATCCTCGTAGCTGTTCGCCGAGGCGGCGAGCGACGCCAGCGCCTCGTCGACGGCGGCCTCGTCGATCTCGGCGACCAACCGCTCCAGCTCGATCTCGCCGAGCGCCACTTCCGGAACCGCCGGAAGCGCCTCGTAGACCATCGAGACCTCGACGTCGTCGCCCTCCTTCCAGTCCTCGCTGGTCATCTTGACCTCGGGCTGGAGCGCGGGACGGTCGCCCGTCTCCTCGAAATGCTCGCGCATCGCCTCGTCGATGGATTCCTGCATCGCCTCGCCGAGCACGGACTTGCCGAACATCTTCTTCATCAGGGCGGCCGGCGCCTTGCCCTTGCGGAAGCCCTTCATCTGGAAGTCCTTGCGGGCAGCCTCCAGCTTCTCGGTCACCTTCGCCTCGAGCTCGGCCGAGGGAAGCGTGATCGCATAGCCCCGCCTAAGACCTTCATTCAGGGTTTGGGTGACCTGCATCTCGAGCTTTCCTTGTTTCGGTCTCGTCACTCTGGTGCGGGCGGAGGGACTTGAACCCCCACGCCTTTCGGCGCCAGAACCTAAATCT
>NZ_DAIUBO010000233.1:0-5892 GCF_036846665.1 Amaricoccus sp.
CTGGCTGACGGCGCCGACGATGATGCCGGCGGTGGCGGTGGCGATACCGATGCCGATCATGTTGCGCGCGCCCGTCACCAGCCCGTCGAGCAGGTCGCGGCCGCCCTGAGCGATCGCGGCGCAGAGCGCGCCCTCGCCGCGCAGGATGGCCATGAGCGGCCGCTGCGTCAGCAGGATGAAGATCATGAAGGCGGTGGCCCAGAAGGCCGAGAGGCCCGGCGAGAGCCGGTCGACCATCAGCGCCCAGACCAGCACCACCACCGGCAGGATGTACTGCAGCCCGGAGCGGACAGTGGGGCCGGGGAGCGGCAGCTTGGTGACCGGGGCGTTGGGATCCTCCATCTTTAGGGGCGGCTCGCGAGAGGCGACCCAGAGCAGGGCGACATAGATCACAACGAGGAGCGCGAAGACGATATAGGCCGCGCTCTGCGGGAAGGCGGGACGGAGCCAGCCCATGCCGTAATAGACCCCGAAAGACAAGGCGCAGATGACGATGACCGCGAAGGCGATGCCGATGAGCCGCTGCACGATCGGCTTGGGCTCGTAGGCGCGCGGCAGGCCCTCCATGCCGGCCTTGAGCGCCTCGAGATGCACGATGTAGACCAGCGCGATGTAGGAGATGGTCGCCGGCAGTATCGCCGCCGTGACCACCTCGATGTAGGGAATGCCGACGTATTCGATCATCAGGAAGGCGGCGGCGCCCATCACCGGCGGCATGATCTGGCCGTTGACCGAGGAAGCGACCTCGACGGCGCCGGCCTTCTCGGCGGAGAAGCCGACGCGCTTCATCAGCGGGATGGTGAAGGTGCCGGTGGTCACGACATTGGCGATGGAGGAGCCGGAGATCAGGCCGGTCATCGCAGAGGAGACCACGGCCGCCTTGGCCGGGCCGCCGCGCATGTGGCCCATGAGCGAGAAGGCGACCTGAATGAAGTAGTTGCCGGCCCCGGCCTTATCGAGGAGCGAGCCGAAGAGCACGAAGAGGAAGACGAAGCTGGTCGAGACGCCGAGCGCGATACCGAACACGCCCTCGGTGGTGATCCACTGGTGGTTCACGACTTCCGAGAGCGAATTGCCCTTGTGAGCGATGATCTCGGGCATCCAGGGCCCGAGGAAGGTATAGCCGAGGAAGACCGTCGCCACGATCATCAGTGCCGGCCCGAGCGCGCGACGGGTGGCCTCGAGCAGCAGCAGGAGGCCCGCGACCGCCACGACGAAATCCATCGGGATCGGCGCGCCGACCCGGGTCGAGATGCTGCGGTACTGGAAGTAAATGTAGAGCGCGGTGGCCGAGGCGACGATGGCCATGGCCCATTCCCAGGAGGGGATGCGGTCCTTGGGCGAGCCGAGCACGATGCCCGCGATCACCGCTGCGCCGACGATCGGGATCCACCAGACCGAGGTGCCGGTCTTGGCGCCGACCATAAAGAGGATGGTCATGATGACCGGGACCGCGACGCCGATGCCGAGTTGCGCCGGGGTGCGGGCCGCCGGGTAGGCGGCATAGGCGAGGAAGAGCGCGAAGCCGAGATGGATCGCCCGCGCCTCGGTGTCGTTGAAGACGCCGAAGCCGAGCATGAAGGGCAGGGGCGAGGCGATCCAGAGCTGGAACAGCGACCAGGCGAGCGCCACCAGGATCAGGATGGCGGCGACCGGCTGCCCGGGGGTACGGCCGCCGGTATCGCTGGCGGCGACCATGGCATCGAGCTCTTCCTGGCTGAGCCCGCCGCGTCCGGCGGCTTCCGCTTCCACGGCTGCCGCCTGCTGTTGGTCCTTGTCGCTCCTGGCCATCCTGGTCCCCTGCGCCGCGAGAGCCGCACCCCGCGGCCCGCTTGTTATCGTTCAGTCCAGGCGTCAGACGGCCCCGGCCTGCGCCAGGACCGTCGAGTTCAGGTCACGAGGCGGGCAGCCAGCCGCGTTCCTGGTAGTACTTCTCGGCGCCCGGATGCAGCGGCGCGGAGAGGCCCTGAGTGATCATGTCCTCTTCCATGAGATTGGCGAAGGCCGGGTGCAGGCCCTTGAAGCGGTCGAAATTGTCGAAGACCGCCTTGACCACCTCATAGACTACCTCGTCGGGCACGTCGGCGGAAGTGACGAAGGTCGCCTTCACGCCGAAGGTCTCCACGGCGGAATCGTTGCCGGCATACATGCCGCCGGGGATCGTGGCCTTGGCGTAGTAGGGGTTGGCCTCGACCAATGCGTCGATCTCGGGCCCGGTGACCGGGATCAGACGCGCGTCGACGGTGGAGGTGGCCTCCTGGATCGAGCCGTTCGGGTGGCCGACCGTGTAGATGATCGCGTCGACCTTGTTGTCGCCCAGCGCCGCGGACTGCTCCGCCGGCTTCAGCTCGGAGGCGAGCGCGAAGTCGCTCATCGTCCAGCCGAGCGCCTCCATGACCACCTGCATGGTGGAATACTGGCCGGAGCCGGGGTTGCCGATGTTGACACGCTTGCCCTTGAGATCGGCGAAGGTCTCGATGCCGCTGTCGGCGCGGGCGACCACCGTGAAGGGTTCGGGATGCACCGAGAAGACCGAGCGCAGCTTCTCGAAGGGCTCGCCCTCGAAGTCGCCGAGGCCGTTGTAGGCGTTGAACTGGGCGTCGGACTGGGCCACGCCCATGTCCATGTCGCCCGCCTTGATGGCATTGATGTTGGCGACCGACCCGCCGGTGGAGGGCGCAGTGCATTTCAGGTTGGTTTCGGCGGTGTTGCGGTTGACCAAGCGGCAGATCGACTGGCCGACGACGTAATAGACGCCGGTCTGGCCGCCGGTGCCGATGGTGATGAAGGTTTCCTGGGCGGATACCGCCGACGAGGCGAGGGCAATCGCAAGTGCGCCGCCCAGCAGGTTGAACGTCTTCATTCCTCTCTCCCTGTGTTGACCCATTGCGATAACTAATCGCCGTCAACAGGTAAGAGTCAAGGAGTTTGGTCGTGCCCCAGCAATCTTGCAGAGGAACAGTAATAATAAATACGAGATGCCAATGCAAAATTGTCTGATCTTTCAATCGGTGAGAGAGTTGTATTAAAAACGTACTTAGAGAGTAATTTTGATCCGACTCGGCATTGCGCCATAATGTATTCCTGATTGATGTGACGCCAATGCAAAGGCGACGATGCTTCACCGTTGCAGCATTCCCTTTGTTCCTTGGCGACGCCATCGCTTTTGCCTCGCAGTTCTGTCTTGAGCCCGACGCGGCACAGCCCGTAAGCTGGGGCCCGCCAGGGACGGAGCGCGAAAGGGAGGGTCCCGATGTCACATGTCTTTCCCCGCCATTCCCGCGTCGACTCGCCGGTCGCAGTGGGGGGCGAGGGCTGCTACCTGATCGATGCCGTGGGCAAGCGCTATCTCGACGGCTCGGGCGGTGCGGCGGTCTCGTGCCTCGGCCATGGCGACCGGGAGGTGACCGCGGCGATCAAGGACCAGCTCGACCGGCTCGCCTTCGCGCATACCGGATTCTTCACCTCCGAGCCGGCCGAAGCGCTGGCCGACCTTCTGATCGAACATGCGCCGGCCGGGCTCGACCGGGTCTATTTCGTCTCCGGCGGTTCGGAGGCGGTGGAGGCGGCGATCAAGCTCGCCCGCCAGTACTGGGTCGAGAAGGGGGCGCCGGACCGCAGCAGGCTGATCGCGCGCAAGCAGAGCTACCACGGCAACACGATCGGCGCGCTCTCGGCCGGCGGCAACGAGTGGCGGCGGGCGCAGTTCGGCCCGCTCCTGCTCGACGTGAGCCACATCGAGCCCTGCTACGCCTACCGCCACCGGCGCGACGACGAGAGCCCCGAGGCTTACGGCCGCCGGGCCGCGGACGCGCTCGAGGCCGAGATCGCGCGGCTCGGGCCCGAAACCGTCATGGCCTTCATCGCCGAGCCGGTGGTGGGCGCCACCGCCGGCGCGGTGCCGCCGGCGCCGGGTTATTTCCGGCGCATCCGCGAGATCTGCGACCGCCACGGGGTCCTGCTCATCCTTGACGAGGTGATGTGCGGCATGGGCCGGACGGGCAGCCTCTTTGCCTGCGAGCAGGACGGGGTGGCGCCGGACATCGTCTGCATCGCCAAGGGACTCGGTGCTGGCTATCAGCCCATCGGCGTGATGATCTGCACGGCCGAAATCCACGACACCATCGCCGCCGGAACTGGGTTTTTCCAGCACGGCCATACCTATATCGGCCATCCTGCGGCCACCGCCGCCGGGCTGGCGGTGCTGCGCGCCATCCTCGGCCGCCACCTGCTGCCGCGCGTCCAGGAGAAGGGTGAGCAGCTCGCCGGGGCGCTGACCGAGCGGTTCGGCCAGCATCCGCACGTCGGCGACATCCGCGGCCGTGGTCTCTTCCGGGGGCTCGAGATCGTCGCAGACCGCGAGTCGAGGGATCCGTTCGACCCCGCACGGCGCGTGGCCGCCGGGATCAAGCGCGCGGCCTTCGAGGCCGGGCTGATCTGCTATCCCATGGCGGGCACCATCGACGGTCGGACCGGCGACCACGTGCTGCTCGCGCCGCCGTTCATCATCGGGGACGGGGAGATCGACGAGCTGGTGGACAAGCTCGACCGGGCGATCTCCGTGGCGCTGCGACAGTCCTAGTCCTGGCGGCCCGCCGGCGTAATTTGAACTGCGCCCTGCTTGGCCTGCCCCCTGAAGAGTGGTCCTCCCTGAAGTAGGCTTTCGAGCCAGTTGGAGAATAGAGGAATACCCCGGAAGAAGCATAAGCCCGAGGAGATCGTCGCCAAGCTCCGACAGGTCGACGTATTGGTATCGCAGGGCCAATCGGTGGCCGAGGCGGGGGCCCTGCCGCTCACTCCGCCGCCTCCAGCGCTCCGTCCTCCGGTCGGAGCCCGCAGGCCAGCTGCTCGGCCTCGTCCTTCGCGAAGGCTTCCCATCGCGCGAGGATGCGGTCGCAGTAGAGCGAATCGAGCTCGCAGAGCCGCGGGAGCCGCCGAGTAAACACCGCGAACGGCTGTGGGTACGTCTGGCCAAGTGCGCCATCGAGAACCGCCGATTTTGCTGATCGGTCAAACTGCCAGGCGACAAACTCCCTGAGGAATGCCGCTGCGGCGAGCTTCATCGCTTCTCCGATCCCGATATTCTGCTGACGAGCGGCAAGAATGCAGGCTTCGACATGGCCATCCATCTTGATCTGGAGGAGGGCCTTGCTCTGATCGTCCAGTCGTTCGAAATCCGACATGATAGTCTCCTATGGTGAGGTACCAGGTGCAGCTCAATCTGAGCCGCGCAGGGCCTGCAGTCGGCCACCGCCGTTCGCCGCGCCGACCTCGTCCAGCTGGAGCAGATCGCGGCAGGCTACCCCTCGCGCGAGCGCTTCCTGGTCCGCCGTCAGGCTGACCGGCTGGGTGGCACCGAGGATGCGCTGGACGAGGTCCGGCGCGAGGAAGGCCAGCTGCAGGGATCGCGACACGTCGCCAATGTCGATGCCTTCGCGCCGGGCGATGTCGCCGATGCCGGGACGCGTGGCCGGGTCGAGATAATCGGCGAGGCGGCAGCGTGCCTCGATCAGGGTCCGGACGAGATGCGGGTCGGGCGTCGGTGGCGGTGCCGCAGCGCCGCCAAGGATCACACGCAGCTCCGGCCCGCGCCGCTGCAGCTTCAGCGTCGCGGAGACGCTGAAGTCGGGAAGCTCCAGGGCAGCGAGGCCGGGGATGCGTCCGTTCCCAGCACCCCGAAGGTTCGCAGGGCTCACGTCTGCCCTAAGCTCATCGCCGGTCAACGCGACCCTCGTGACGAGCATCTGCAGGATCTCTCTCGCAGTCCGGGAGGCGGCATCCTGCAGCAGCTCGCTGACTTGCGAGCACATTTGCTTCAGAGCGACGCATGCAGCTTCTCCGGACAGGGCGGATGCGATCATCCGTGCCTGGAACGCCGGATCCCGGAGCTTG
>NZ_DAIUBO010000234.1:0-5886 GCF_036846665.1 Amaricoccus sp.
GCGCATCTCGCCGAGCGCGGCTGGTTCAGCCCCGGCCGCGTCGACCACGTCATCATCCCCGAGCCGCTGAACAAGGACCGGATCTGCCTCGGCCACCGCGGCGTCTGGTGGGCGGAGGTGGAGACCTTCGGGCGCATCGCCCATGGCTCGATGCCCTTCCTCGGCGATTGCGCCGTGCGCCACATGGGCGCGGTGATCGCCGAGATGGAGGAGAGCCTCTTTCCCGCCCTCGCCGCGCGGCAGACGGCGATGCCGGTGGTGCCGGAGGCGGCGCGCGCCTCCACGCTCAACATCAATTCGCTGCACGGCGGCCAGGAGGAGCGCGCCGCGGATTTCACCGGCTGGCCCTCGCCCTGCGTGCCCGACAGCTGCCGCATGATCATCGACCGCCGCTTCATCGCCGAGGAGGATCTCTCGCAAGTCAAGGACGAGTTCCGCGACACGCTGGAGCGCGCGCGGCAACGCGGCCGCGACTTTCGCTACGATATCAGGGATATGCACGAGGTCCTTCCCACGATGACCGAAGCGGATACGCCCGTGGCGGCCGCGCTCGCCCGCGCGGTCGAGGCGCGGCTGGGGCGCCGGCCCGCCTTCGTGGTCTCGCCCGGCACCTACGACCAGAAGCACATCGACCGGATCGGCAAGCTGAAGAATTGCGTGGCCTACGGCCCGGGCATACTGGATCTTGCGCATCAACCCGACGAATATGTCGCCGTCGGGGATCTGCTCGACGCCGCAGCCGTGATGGCCGTCGCCCTGGCCGAGCTTCTCGAGGGCGGTGCGGAATGACCGGCGGGGCGCGCGCCCCGGACAGGTGAGGGTGGAGGATTAGGATGAAGCGACTTTCCCTGGCCCTGGCGGGCTGCCTCATGGTGCTCGCCGGGGCCGCGGCCGCGCAGCGCAGCGACATCACGATCGGCATGCAGCTGGAGCCGCCCAATCTGGACCCCACCGCCGGCGCCGCGGCGGCCATCGACGAGGTGGTCTATGCCAATGTCTTCGAGGGGCTGACGCGCTTCGGCCCGGACGGCGAGGTCCTCCCGGCCCTGGCGGAGAGCTGGGAGATCGCCCCCGACGGGCTCTCCTGGGTCTTCAACCTCCGCGAGGGCGTCAGCTTCCACGACGGCCTGCCCTTCACCGCCGAGGACGTGGTCTTCTCCTTCGACCGGGCGATGGCCGAGGGTTCGACCAATGCCCAGAAGCAGCTCTTCGACGGCATCAACGAGGTGACGGCGATCGACGACACCACCCTCGAGATCGGCCTCGATGTGCCCAAGGGCTCGCTGCTCTCCAACCTCGCCTGGGGCGATGCCGTCATCGTCTCGCCGGCGAGCGCGGAGGGCAATGCCACGAATCCGATCGGCACCGGGCCGTTCAGGTTCTCGCAATGGGTGCAGGGCGACCGGATCGAGCTCGTTCGCAACGAGGAATACTGGGGCGAGAAGCCGGCGCTCGGGAAGGTCACCTTCAAGTTCATCTCCGACCCCACCGCGGCCTTCGCGGCGATGATGGCGGGCGACCTCGACGCCTTCCCGGTCTTTCCGGCGCCCGAGAACCTGGCGCAGTTCGAGGCCGATCCGCGCTTCTCGGTCATCGTCGGCTCCACCGAGGGCGAGACGATCCTCGCCATGAACAACGCCCGCCCGCCCTTCGACGACATCCGCGTGCGACGGGCCGTGGCTCATGCCATCGACCGGCAGGCGGTGATCGACGGCGCGATGTTCGGCTACGGCACGCCGATCGGCAGCCATTTTGCGCCGCATAACCCGGCCTACGAGGACCTGACCGCGAAATCGGCCTATGACCCGGAGCTTTCCAGGGCGCTGCTCGCGGAGGCGGGCCATCCCGAGGGCTTCTCCACCACGCTGACGCTGCCGCCGCCCTCCTACGCCCGGCGCGGCGGCGAGATCGTCGCGAGCCAGCTGCGCGCGGTCGGGATCGAGGTGGAGATCGTCAATGTCGAATGGGCGCAATGGCTGGAGCAGGTCTTCACCAGCAAGGATTTCGGCCTGACCATCGTCAGCCATACCGAGCCGATGGACATCGGCATCTACGCGCGCAAGGACTATTACTTCGGCAATGACGACCCGGTGATGCGGGCGCTGATGCTGGGGCTCGACGCCACCTCCGACGAGACCGAGCGCACCGCGATCCTGCGGGCGGCCCAGGAACGCGTGGCCGACCAGCAGGTCAACGCCTTCCTCTTCCAGCTCGCCAAGTCCGGCGTCGCGGATGCGCGCATCGAGGGGCTCTGGGCGAACATGCCGACCCAGGCCAACGACATGACGGGCGTGCACTGGAAGGAGTGAGGCGCCCGATCCCGCAGGCCGCGGGCTGAGATCGGCCCGCGCCCGGTTTGCCTCCCGGTCGCGCATCGCTATGGTGCCGGCGGGCCGGCGCCCGGCCGAAGCGATGGGGATGCGACAGATGAAGGCCGCCGTCTACGAGCGCTACGGATCCGCCGACGTCGTCGCGATCGCGGAGGTCCCGCGGCCCGCGGCCGGGAAAGGGGCGGTCCTCGTCAGGGTCGCCGCCGCCTCGGTCTCCACGGCGGACTGGCGCATGCGCGCCTCGGCCTTTCCCGGCGGGCTCTGGCTGCCGGGCCGGCTGATGACCGGGCTCTTCGCCCCGAGACACCGCATCCTCGGCACCGATTTCGCCGGCACAATCGCCGAGACCGGCCCCGGCGTGACGCGCTGGAAGGCGGGCGACGCGGTCTTCGGCTTCTCCGGCCACGGGGGCCACGCGGAGTATCTCGCCATGCCGCAGGACGGGCCCATGGCCGCGATCCACCCACGCACCGGCTTCGAGGAGGCCGCCGCGACGCCCTTCGGGGCGCTCTCGGCGCTGGTCTTCCTGCGGGACTTCGCGCGGCTCCGGGCCGGCCAGCGCATCCTCGTGCTCGGCGCCTCGGGCGGGGTAGGGGCCTTCGCGGTCCAGATCGCCCGGCATCTCGGCGCCGAGGTCACGGGCGTCGCGAGCGGCGCCAATCTCGACCTCCTCCGCGACCTCGGCGCCGCCCAGGGGATCGACTACACCCGCGAGGATTTCGCGGCGCGCGGCCAGCGCTGGGATGCGATCCTCGACACGGTGGGGGCGACGCGCTTCGCGGAGGCCCGCAAGGCGCTCACGCCGGAGGGCGTCTACATCCCGCTCGAATTCGGCCTGAAGGAGGCGGGCCAGGCGCTGGCCAGCGCGATCCGGGGCGGCCCGCGCATGCGGCTCGGCGTCTCCGGGGACACGAGCGCGGATCTCGAAATCCTCGCCGGGCTGCTCGGGCGCGGCGAGATCCGGGGCGTCATCGACGAGATCTTCCCCCTCGCGGCCATCGCCGAGGCGTATCGGCGGGTGGAAAGCCGCCACAAGCGCGGCGCGGTGATCCTCGCGATCGACCCCGAAGCGATCGCCCGGCGCGCGCAGGCACCGGCAATGGCAGCGCCGAAGCTGGCATTCGGAGCCGACGCGCTCTAGGGTCCGCGCGACGCGCCCCGCGAGAAGGCTCCGCCACCCCGTGTTCCGCTACGCCCTGACGCGCTTCGTCTCGCTCGCCCTGAGCCTCGTGGTCGCGAGCCTGCTGATCTTCTTCATGCTCGAGATCGTGCCGGGCGATCCGGCGGCCTATATGCTCGGCCTGAACGCGAGCCCCGAGACGGTCGCGGCGCTCAGGACCGAGCTCGGCCTCGATGCCGGGCCGGTGGTGCGCTACCTCGGCTGGGTCTCGGGCATGCTCACCGGCGATTTCGGCACCTCCTATACCTATCGCACGCCGGTCGCGGAGATGATCCTCGACCGCATCCAGGTCTCGCTGCCGCTGGCGCTGCTCGCGCTCGCGCTCTCGACGCTGATCGCCCTGCCGGTGGGCATCTGGGCGGCCTCGCGCCGGGGCAGCCTCGCCGATGCCGGGGTGATGGGCGCGACCCAGCTCGGCGTCGCGGTGCCGAACTTCTGGTTCGCCATGCTGCTGGTGCTGGTCTTCGCGGTGCAGCTGCGCTGGTTCTCGGCCGGCGGCTTCCCGGGCTGGGACGCAGGGCTCCTCGCCGGGCTGAAGGCGCTGACCCTGCCGGCGATCGCGCTCGCGCTGCCGCAGGCCTCGATCCTCGCGCGCGTGATGCGCTCGGCGCTGCTCGACACGCTGGGCGAGGATTTCATCCGCACCGCCCGCGCCAAGGGCCTGACCCGCGGCCAGGCGCTGCGCCGCCATGCGGTCCGAAACGCGCTCATCCCGGTCCTGACCATCATCGGCCTGCAATTCTCCTTCCTGCTCGCGGGCGCGATCATCATCGAGAACGTCTTCTTCCTGCCCGGGCTCGGGCGGCTGGTCTTCCAGGCGATCAGCCAGCGCGACCTCGTGGTGGTGGAATCGGTGGTGATGCTGCTGGTCTTCGCGGTGATTCTCGTGACCTTCCTCGTCGACCTCGCCTATGCGGCGGTCGACCCGAGGCTGAGGCGGCCCCACTGATGCGCATGCTGGTGACAGGGGGGGCGCTGGCCGGCATCTTCGCGCTGGCGGCACTCCTCTCCTTCTTCTGGACGCCCTACGACGTCGCCGTGCTCGACATCGCGGCCAAGCTCCAGCCGCCCTCGGCGGCGCATTGGTTCGGCACCGATCACTTCGGCCGCGACGTCTTCTCCATGATCATGGTCGGGGCGCGCGTCTCCATCGCCGTGGCGCTGGTGGCGGTCGGGATCGGCATGGGGCTCGGCGTGCCGCTCGGCCTCGCCGCCGCCGCGAGCCGCGGCTCGCATCTCGACGAGATCATCATGCGCGGCAACGACCTCGTCTTCGCCTTCCCGGCGCTCCTGATCGCCATCATGATCACCGCGGTCTTCGGCCCCTCGGCGCTGAACGCGATCATCGCCATCGGCATCTTCAACATCCCCGTCTTCGCGCGCCTGACCCGCGGCGCCGCGCTCTCGCTCTGGACCCGCGACTTCATCCTCGCCGCCCGGGTCGCGGGCAAGGGCCGGGTGCGCATCTCGCTCGAGCACATCCTGCCCAATCTCGCGAACCTCCTGATCGTCCAGGGCACCATCCAGTTCTCGCTCGGCATCCTCGCCGAGGCGGGGCTGAGCTATGTCGGGCTCGGCGCCCAGCCGCCCACGCCCTCCTGGGGCCGGATGCTGGCCGAGAGCCAGACGATGATCTCCTTCGCGCCCTGGCTCGCGCTCTTTCCCGGCTTCGCGATCGTGCTCACGGTTCTGGGGCTCAATCTCATGGGCGACGGGCTGCGCGACCTGCTCGACCCGCGAATCCGGCGGGCCCGGGCATGAGCCTGCTCGAGATCCGCGACCTCGGCGTGGCGATCCACGGCACGCCGGTCCTGCGCGACGTCGCCATGTCGCTCGGCGCCGGCGAGGTGCTGGGGGTGATCGGCGAGAGCGGCTCGGGCAAGTCCATGACCGCCCTGGCGGTGATGGGGCTGCTGCCGCGCGGCGCCGAGGCGCGGGGCGAGATCCTGCTCGACGGCACCGACCTGCGGCGCCTGAGCGAGGCGCAGCGCTGTGCGATCCGCGGCCGCGAGGTCTCCATGGTCTTCCAGGAGCCGATGACCGCGCTCAACCCCCTGCAGACCATCGGCGCACAGGTCGCCGAGACGGTGCGCGTGCATCGCGCCACGGGCCGGCGCGAGGCCGAGGCCATCGCGCGCGCCACGCTCGACCGCGTCGGCCTGCCGGCGGAAAGGTTCCCGCTCGGGCGCTATCCGCACGAGCTCTCCGGCGGCCAGCGCCAGCGCGTGGTCATCGCCATGGCGATCGCGCTGCGCCCGCGCGTGCTCGTCGCCGACGAGCCGACCACCGCGCTCGACGTGACCACCCAGGCGGCGATCCTGCGCCTCCTGCGCCGGCTCGTCGACGAGGACGGGCTGGGTCTGATGCTGATCAGCC
>NZ_DAIUBO010000235.1:0-5873 GCF_036846665.1 Amaricoccus sp.
ACGAATCTGTCGGCGCTCCAGACGAGGCCCGCCAGTCCGAGAACGATCGCCCCGAGGGGCAGGAGCAATGTCATGGAAAGGCCTTGTCCGTCATCCGCGGCGAGCATATCGGGGTTGTGGGGGCGGGGGGCAAGGGGCGCGCGTTTGCCCGCTGACTTTCCGGCGCCGGCGAACTAGAGTGTTGCGCGAATGCATATGGGAGCGGGCATGAGCACCAGAGACATCAAGGATCGCGCGCAGCGTCATCCCGAAAAGGCGCATCGCGCCGATGCGCCGGTGCTGCGCAAGCCGGAATGGATCCGGGTCAAGGCGCCGAGCTCGGAGGGGTATCGCAAGACCCGCGAGATCATGCGCGAGAACCGCCTGACCACCGTCTGCGAGGAGGCCGGCTGCCCGAATGTCGGCGAATGCTGGTCCCAGGGCCATGCCACCATGATGATCATGGGCGAGATCTGCACGCGCGGCTGCACCTTCTGCAACGTGGCGACCGGGCGGCCGGACGCGCTCGACGTCTTCGAGCCGGCGCGGGTGGCGGTGGCGGTGGAGAAGCTGGGGCTCAACCATGTGGTCGTCACCTCGGTCGACCGGGACGACCTGGAGGACGGGGGTGCTGCGCATATCGCCCAGACGATCCGGGCGGTGCGGCGCAAATGCCCGACCACGACGATCGAGGTGTTGACGCCCGATTTCCTGAAATGCCCGGCCTCGGCGCTCGAGACGGTAGTGGCGGCGAAACCGGATGTCTTCAACCACAACCTGGAGACGGTTCCGGGGCTCTATCCGGAGGTCCGGCCCGGAGCGCGCTATTTCCACAGCTTGCGGATTCTCCAGCGGGTCAAGGAGCTTGACCCGGCGATGTTCACCAAGTCCGGCATCATGGTGGGTCTGGGCGAGGACCGGCAGGCGGTGGCGCAGGTGATGGACGACATGCGCGCCGCGGACGTGGATTTCCTGACCATCGGGCAATATCTGCAGCCGACCCCGAAGCATCACGCGGTGGCGCGTTTCGTCACGCCGGAGGAATTCGCCGCCTTTGAGCGGGCCGCCTGGGGCAAGGGCTTCCTGATGGTTTCCGCCACGCCGCTGACCCGGTCCTCCTATCATGCCGGCGCCGATTTCGCCCGGCTCCGGGCGGCGCGGATGGAGAAGCTCGGGCCGGTCTGAACGGCGCCGGTCTGAGCGGATCGCGGGCGGGCCCGCTTCCGGGCGGCGTGCCAGGCTCTCCGGCGCTCAGGCCGAGAGGCTGGCGTAGAGCCGCTCCACGTCGGCGCGCAGGCAGAGGCCGGTGCCGGGGGTCAGCACCGTGGCGCTGCCGGCGGCGACGCCGAGCACGAAGGCGTCCTCGGGGCTGCGGCCCTCCGCCAGCGCGAAGGTCATTGCGCCGAGGAAGCTGTCGCCGGCGCCGGTGGCGCTCTGGACCGGCAGGTCGGGCGGCCGCAGGATCCGGGTGCCTTCGCTCGTGGCGAGCAGCGCCCCCCGGTGGCCCATGGTGACGGCAATGAGGCGGATGTCGCGGCTGCGCACTAGGTCGAGCGCGGCGGCGGCGATCTCCTCCTCGGTCTCGAGCGGAAGACCGGTCAGGGCGCGGAACTCGCCGAGGCTCGGCTTGGCGAGATGGACGCCGCCACCGGCGATGGCGAGCCCCAGCGCGGGGCCGGAGGTATCGAGCACGAAGCGGGCGCCGCGGCGGGCCGCATGGCCGGCGAGATCGGCGTAGCAATCGGGCGCGATGCCGCGCGGCAGGCTGCCGCTCGCCACGAGCCAGTCGAAATCGAGCCCGTCGAGGATCGCGAGGCAGGCTGCCCAGTCAGCGGGCTCGACCAGCGGGCCCTCGGGCACGAAGCGGTATTCGCGGCCCGTGGAGGTCTCGAAGACCGCGTGGCTGATGCGGGTGTGGTCGCGGATGCGGATCGGCCTTGTGTCGAAGCCGCGCAACGCGAGCAGCTCGTCGAGCACCGATCCGGTCGCGCCGCCGCTGAGATAGACGGGCAGGGCGGGGCGGCCGAGCTCGACGATCACCCGCGCGACGTTGATGCCGCCGCCGCCGGGGTCGTAGCGCTCGTTGGAGGTGCGGATCTTGTGGCTGGGATGGATGCGCTCGGCCTCGCAGGCGCCGTCGATGCAGGGATTGAGCGTGAGCGTCACGATGGGTTTCAAGGCGGGCCTCGTCGCGTTGCGGGCGCGTCGCACCCCGATAGCGGATCGCCGCGGCGGGGTTCAAGCCGCGTTAGGGTTGAAGCCAGGGCGGGCTCAGGCGACCGGGGTCGGCAGCGGATCGCCGGCGAAATGCGCGGCGAGGTTGCGCACCACCAGATCGCCCATGGCGGCGCGGGTCTTGCGCGTGGCCGAGCCCTGGTGCGGCGAGAGCACGACGTTCTCCATGGTGAGCAGCGCCTCGGGCACCTGCGGCTCGTCGGCGAAGACGTCGAGGGCGGCGCCGCCGAGCGCGCCGCTCGCCAGGAGCTCCACCAGCGCCGGCTCGTCGACGATCGAGCCGCGGGCGACATTGACCAGCGCGCCCTCGGGGCCGAGCGCCTCGAGCACCTTGCGCGAGACGATGCCGCGGGTCTCGGCCGTGCCCGGCGCGACCACCACCAGCCAGTCGACGTCCCGGGCCATGGCGGCGAGATCGGCGTAGAAGGTGAAGGGCTCGAAGGGCTGTTCGCGGCGCCCGTGGTAGGAGACGCGCATCTTCATCGCCTGGAGCCGCCGGGCGATGTCCTTGCCGATGCGGCCGAGGCCGAGGATGCCTGCATGGGCGCCGGTCAGCTCGCCGGTCAGGCCGAGGCTGCCCGAGGGCCAGTTGCCGGCGCGGATCCAGGCGTCGGCCTGGGGGATGCGACGGCAGAGCGCGATCATGAGGCCGACGGCGAGCTCGGCCACCGCGTCGTTGAGCACGTCGGGCGTGTTGGTGACGCGGATGCCGCGGGCCTTGCAGGCGGCGATGTCGATGGCGTCGTAGCCGACGCCGTAGCTCGCCACGATCTCCAGCGCGCCGAGGCGCTCGAGCACCGCCGGCGCGATGCCGTGATGGCCGTTGGTGACCGCCCCGCGCGCCGTGCCGCCGATGCGCGCGAGCAGGGCGTCGCGGTCCTCGGCCTCCCAGAGCCGGTGCACCTCATAGGCCTCGCCGAGCCTGGTCTCGACGCTCTCGAGCATCGGCGCGATCTGGACTAGCACTGGCTTCATGACGGCATCTCCCTGCAATCTCTCCCGGCCCCGGGGGAGTATTGACCTGCCCCGGGAGCCTGCACAATAGCCGGGCGGGCCGCGGTCAGGGTGAAGGGCGGGGCGGAGCTGCGGAGAGTCCCGGGGAGCGGCTTTCCCTGGAAGCGAGGCAAGCCACCGGAGGCGGCGGAATCCCGGGGGATCGTGGACGTCCGGGTGCCGGCGTGTCAGGCGCGGCGCGCGCCGCAGCTTTCGCGCACGAGCAGCTTCGGATCCAGGATGACGTGGCGCGGCGCGGCCTCGGGGGTCTTCATCCGTGCGGCGAGGATCTCGGCGGCCAGCCGGCCGATCTTGCCGGGATTGTCGAGCACGGTGGTCAGCGAGGGGTGGAAGGCGGCGCCCTCCTCGGTGCCGCCGAGGGCGACGACGCCGATGTCGCGGCCCGGCTCGCAGCCGCGGGAGCGCATGGCGTTCATCACGCCGAAGGCCACCAGGTCGTTGAAGCAGACCATGCCGGTCGGGGGCGGGTCGCGGTCGAGCGCCCTGAGCGCCGCCGCCGCCCCCTCGACCAGCCGCGGCCGGCAGCGCAGCCAGAGATCGTCGCTCCAGGGCAGGCCGGCGGCCGTGAGTTCGGCGCGGAAGCCCGAGAGGCGATCCTCCGCGACCGTGGTGCCGGGATCGCCGCCGACGAGCACCAGCCGGCGGTGGCCCAGCGCCAGCAGCCTGCCGGTGGCGGCGCGCATGGCGGCGTGATCGGCGTTGATGACCCGGTCGGCGCCGGCGTCGGTGCGGATGTGGCGCGAGACATAGACGATGGGCACGCCGCGGCGGCGCAGCGGCGCGAGCACTTCGACGGTGACATGCGGCGGCGGCGAGACGATCAGCCCGTCCGCGCCATAGGCCGCCAGCGTCTCGACGAAGCGGACCAGGCTTTCGGGATTCTCGTCGTGGTTATTGATGAGCACCGCGGTGCCGCCCTCGGTCAAGCGCTTCTCGATGGCGATCAGCATCTCGGCGAAGAACTGATGCGCGATGTTGTGGAAGCTGACGCCGACGATCTTGCTGCGCCCGGTGCGCAGGCTCGCCGCCACGGCATTGGGGACGTAGCCCGCCTCGCGCATCGCCTCGCAGACCAGCGCGCGGGTCTCGGCGGCGATCATCGGGCTGTCGCGGAGCGCGAGCGAGACGGTGGCGGGCGAGAGGCCGAGGCGCTGCGCGATCTGGCGCTGGGTCGGACGGCGGGACTTGTTGGATGTCATGGTCGGCACGCGTCACTTGGGCCGATGCCGGGGAGCGCGTCGACCGTCGCTCCGGCGCCGGTGACGATGCAGGCACGGCCTTCGAGCAGCATGCGATCTCCGCGGACGCCACGATGGAGCGCGAGGCGTCCGAAGGCTATTCTAAATCGATTTAGACCGTTGAATCAATGAAAGAATGGCCATGAATTGCCACCGCGCTCCTCGCTGGAGCTAGGAGCACGGGAATTGCGTCCCGCAACGCGACCCCTCCGCCCGAACTCCAGCGCGCCCAGCGTCACCATCCCGCCGAGGCCAGGCACCGCCGGACTGCGCCCGCCCCGCCCCGTCACGCCGAAGGCCTGCCTCCGGCAGGACGCGGGCGCTTCGCTTCCGCCCGGGCCGGGCGTTGCCCTCATTTGTGGCGGGACGGTCGAAGGAGAAAGAATGAACGTTGGATGCGATGGTCCGCAGCCAAGCGCCCGCGCCCTTGAGGCGGCGGGTCGCGCCGCATAGTCTGGCGCGCGCCGCGGGCAGCACGGGCGAGGCGCATGAGAGCAGGGTCGATCGATTGGGGGCGCCGGCTTCGTGCCGCGCTCGCCGTGGCGATGCTGGCGCTCTCGGCCGCGGCGCCTTGCCCGGCCGCTGCCCAGGACGACGATGGAAAGGTCCTCGTGGTCGGCACGCGGGAGGCGCCGCCCTTCGTGATCCGGGAGTCGGACGGGCGCTGGAGCGGGCTCAGCATCGCGCTCTGGGAGAGGATCGCGGGAAAGCTGGGGCGCCGGTTCGAATGGCGCGAGGTCGATGCCGGGACCATGATCGCGGGGGTCGCGGCGGGGGATCTGGACCTCTCGATCGCGGCCGAGAGCATGAGCTTTGCCCGGGAGGCCGAGGTCGATTTCAGCTATCCCTATTACCATTCCGGACTCGGCATGGCGGTGGCGGGGGAGCCCTGGGACGGGGTGACGGCGACCTTCCGGGCGCTGGCCTCGCGCGAATTCATCATAACCGTCATCCTGCTCTGCACGCTCTCTTTCGTCGCCGGCGCGCTGGTCTGGCTGACCGAACGCCGCCGCAACGGCGGTACCTTCGACCCGGCGCCGGGTCCGGGGCTGGGCAGCGGCTTCTGGTGGGCGGCGGTAACGATGACCACGGTCGGCTATGGCGACAAGGTGCCGATCACCCTGCGCGGGCGGCTGCTCGCGACCTTCTGGATGTTCTGCGCGCTGATCCTGACCGCGGTGGTCACCGCGCAGCTCTCCGCCAGCATGAACGCGCAGCGCCTCGACCTCCTGAAGCAGTCGCCGCGGGATCTGGCGCATCTGCGGATCGGCGTGGTCGAGGGCGGCATGGCGCAGGCGGCGGTGCATGCGCTCGGGGCCGAGCCCGTGGGATATGCCGATGTCGCGGCGGGGCTCTCGGCGCTGACCGAGGACGGCATCGCGGCATTCGTGCATTATGCGCCGGCGC
>NZ_DAIUBO010000236.1:0-5804 GCF_036846665.1 Amaricoccus sp.
GTGCCGTCCCGCGACACGGACGCCAGCGCTCCGCCGGCGGGGTGGAAGGCGACGCGGACCCCGCCGATCTCGATCGGGTCGCCCGGCTCGGCGGCCTGGGCGCTGCCGCAGAAGCTCTCGCCGAGGCGCAGCCCCATGATGTCGAGGGTCTGCCTCGTGGCGAGCACGGCGCCGTGGCCGGCGCGGGCGTGGTCGGCATGGGCATGGGTGATGAGCGCGCGCGGCACCGGGCGGACCGGGTCGATGAAGAAATCGCCGGGCGGGCAGTGGAGACCCTCGGGACGGGGAACGAGCAGGTCCGATCCGCGCATGGCTCCTCATCTAGGGCGGGCCGGCTGCCTTGGCCAGCAGGCCCGACGGGCGCCCGCAGGCCTCGCTGCGACGGCCGTCCCCATGGGGACACTTCGTAAGTATAGGAAATATATAGGAAAAAGTGTTAACGTGCAATTGGCGTCCCCGTCATGGCAAGTTTTCTGCCCGGTGCGAAGCGATCATCCGGGGAGCCTGGGGGAGGACCAAGCCAGGTCGAGCGTGGTGCGACATTCGGGTGGATCGATCGGTCCCGGGTCTTCCCGACCCAGCCGCGGCAGGTCCTTGCGGGTTCGGTGCCGGTGCCCTTCGTCGCGAGGCATCTGGCGGCGTGACCGGCGGGCGCTTCGCTTCCGCCCGGGTCGGGCGCGGCCCCCGCGGCTTTCCAGCCCGCTCCCGACATGCAATCGTGGCGGCAGTCAGGACCCAGAGACCGGAGACCAAGATGACCACAGGCCTTCGCCCGCTGCAGGCCCGGGATCCCGGGGAGGCGCATCGTGCCGCGACGCAGCTCGAGCTCTTCTTCGATCTCGTGATCGTGGTGGCGATCGCATCGGTGACCGAGACGCTCCACCATGGCATCTCCGAGGGGCACGGGCCGGAGATGCTGGTCAATTTCATCGCGATGTTCGTGGCGATCTGGTGGGTGTGGATGAACTTCACCTGGTTCGCCTCCGCCTTCGACAATGGCGACGCGCTTTTTGTCCTGCTGGTGATGGTGCTGATGAGCGGCGCGGCGGTCTTCGCCGGCGGCGTCTCCTCCATCACCGAATCGATGAACTTCAGCTTCGCCCTGCTCGGCTGGATCATCATGCGGGCGGGGATGGTCGCTCTGTGGCTGCGGGCGGCCTGGTCGAATCCCGGCTACCGGCGGACCTCGCTGCGCTACGCGGCCGGGGTCGCCTTCGCCCAGGCGCTCTGGACCATCTTCTATTTCCTGGTGCCGCCGAGCCATGCGGCCTTCTATGCGGTCTTCGCCGGCATCTTCGTGGTGGAGCTGCTCGTCCCGGTCTTCGCCGAACGGGCGCGGGTGACGCCCTGGCATCGCCATCACATGATCGAGCGCTACGGGCTCCTGAACATCATCGTCCTGGGCGAGATCGTCGTCTCGATTGCGCTCATGTTCGGCAAGCTCTACGAGGGCCATTTCGATGCGAGCCTCGTCGCGGTGGCCGTCTCCGGGCTGGTGATCGTCTTTGCGCTCTGGTGGCTCTATTTCCTCGAGAGCGAGCAGCATCTCGAGACCTCGGATCTCGGCCGCGCCATCACCTGGGGCTACGGCCATGTGATCGTCTTCGGCGCCGGGGCGCTGGTCGCGGCCGGGCTCGGCGCGGAAATGGACGTGGTCACCCATCATTCGGAGATCGACGCGACCGCCGCGTCGCGCTGGGCGAGCCTGCCGGTGGCGCTCTATCTCTTCGGGCTCTGGTTCATCCGCGACCGGTTCCGCGACGGCCTGTTGCGCCAGCACGTGCTTCTCGCCGTCGCCGTCGTCATCGTGGTGATGGCCTTGCTGGCGCTGCCGGTGTGGATGACCGCGATGGTCCTGGTCGCCACCGCCATCGCGCGGACGATCGGGACCGGGCGGGCCGCGGCCGCCGCCGGAATGGCGAGCTGATCCCGGGCGGCGCAGGGCGATGGTCGGCGCGCCCTGGCCGGCGCGCCCTGGCCGGCGCCTCGCATCCGGCCGGGCGCCTGCCCAGCGAGCCGGATACCCGGACCGGGCCGAATCGGCGCTCGAAAATGCCTTGCCATGGCGGGCCGGATGACGCCGGCGCGCGAAGGCCGGCCGTCAGGGCTCCGGGGGGGACGCGCCGGGTCTCCCGCGACGGGCCTGCACGCCGTCCTCGGTGACGATGACGTCGAGCGGGATGTCGTGGGGTTGCGGATAGATGGTGGCGAGCCTTGCGGATTGCAGCCCGATCCCGATGCTGAAGGGCCGCGGCGCGAGGGCGGCCAGAGTGCGGTCGAAATAGCCGCCGCCATAGCCGAGGCGGTAGCAGCCTTCGTCCCAGCCCATGACCGGGGCGAAGGTGATGCCCGGGGTCAGGGCCTCGGCCTCGCCGGGCGGGACGGGGATGTTCCAGTCGCCGCGCACCATGCGGGTCTCGGGGGTCCAGCGGCGGAAGACCAGCGGCGCGGCCTTCACCTCGACGATCGGAAGCGCGACGGTCACCCCCGAGGCGCAGAGCTCGGCCATCAGCGGGCGCAGGTCGGGCTCGCCCTTGATCGGCCAGAAGGCGGAGAGGACCGGGGGCCTCGCGCCGTCGAAGCACTCCGCGAGCAGCCGGCGCAGATGTCCCGCCAGCGCCTCGCCCACGCGCCGGCGCGCCTCGACCGAGAGCGCCTGGCGCTCGGTCCGCAGGCGCGTGCGCTCGGCGCGGCGCCAGCGCGCGACGTCGCGGGCCTGTTCGGGATCCACGGCGAGCGGGTCGAAGTAATCGGGCGCGACCTCGCCCGCGAGGCAGGGCGAGGAGGCGTATCGGCCGGGCATGTCCTTCTCGTTTCCGGTCATGTCATGCTTCCTTCGCGGAGCGCTGTCTGCGCGAGCAGCCCGGCGGCCTCATCGGCCATGCGGCTCAGCCTTTCGCCGGCCGGGACAATGTCCAGGATGCGCCCGGCGCCCCTGCCGGCGTAGAGCGCCATCGCCTCCAGGTCGCCCTCGGTCGTGCGCAGGGGCGAATCCGTGCTGAAGCGCAGGCGGGGCTGGTCGCCGTCCCGGGCGATCGCCTCCCTCGGGAGGCGCTCGGGATCATGGCCGAGCAGCCGGTCGCCGAGTGCCGCCGTGACGCTGTTGCGCAGCACGCGCACCGCCGCGCCGCGGGGCCAGGTCAGCACGAAGACATCGGTCAGCACGGTATCCGATCCCGCCGCCGCGACGATGCGGCGCTTGTGATAGGCATGCGCGAAGGATTCGTCGGTCGCAAGGAAGGCGGTGCCCGCGCGGGGCGCAGGGCGTTGCGCGGCCATGGATCAGTCGCCCCCCATGAGATCGAGCGCCTTCAGCGAATGGGCATAGGCCGCCCCCGCGCGCATTTCGGCGGCGACCCAGATCGCCTCCATGATCTGTTCGTCCGTGGCATCGGCCCGGCGCGCGGCCTTCACATGGCCCTCGATGCACCAGGGGCATTGCGTGGCATGGGCCACCGCCACGGCGATCAGCTGCTTGGTCAGGGGGTCGAGGGCGCCTTCGGAGAAGACGGCCTTGGAGAAGGCGCGGAACGCATCCTCGGTCGCGGGCGCGAGCGCGCGGCGGCGCTCCATCATCTCGCGGGTGGGCTTGGGCAGGCGCAGGTCAGCCATCGGACCGGACGCCGTGCTCGAATAGCGGGAAGAGCACGTCGTTCTCCAGCCGCATGTGCTCGGTCAGGTCGTCGATGAATTCCCCGAGGCCGGAATAGAGCGTCGTCCAGGTGCTGCAGGCGCCTTGCGGCAGGTGCAGGTCCCGGGTCAGGCGGCGGATCTCGGCGACCTCGCGCGCATGGTCGTCGTGGTCGGCCCGCATCAACGCGATCGGATGCTCGATCCCGGGCCCGCCGCCGCCGCGGATCGCGGGGAAGAGGATCAGCTCCTCCTTCTTCATGTGCACTTCCATCGCGCCGATCATCCGGCCGAGCAGATCCGAGAGGCCCTCGGGGACATGCCGGTCGTCCACATGCAGATCCTCGATCATCTCCGCCATCTTGAGCAATGTCGGCAGCTGCTGGCGATGGCGTGCGTGATAGCGGGTCTCGATGTAGCGGGTGAGCGCCGCGGCATCGTCGATCGGGACGTCGCTGGTCATGGGGCCATCCTTTCTGGCGGAGGCGCGTTCCGGCCTCGCGTCCCGTGCCGTCGTCGCGGGTCTCGTGATTTCGTCCTTGCGGATCAGCCTATGCCGGTTAATAAGTACTGTAAATACCGATTCAGGACGGGGCAGGGCGGCCATGCGCCTCACATCCTTCACCGATTACGGGCTGCGCATGCTGATGCGCATGGCGAGCGATCCGGGGCGGGCCTATTCCAGCACCGAACTGGCGGAGGAGTTCTGCCTGTCGCGCAACCATCTCGCCAAGATCATGCAGCGCCTCGCCCGCGAGGGGCTGATCGAGACGCGCAGGGGCGGCGGCGGCGGCGCGGTGCTCGCCAGGCCGGCCAGCGAGATCCGCCTCGGCGCCATCGTCCGGCTCCTGGAGGAGGGGCAGGCGCTGGTCGAATGCTTCAACGCCGACGGCGGCGATTGCACCATCGACGGGCAATGCCGGCTGAAGGCGCGCCTTCGCTCCGCCGAGGCGGCGTTCCTGGCCGATCTCGATCGCTCGACGCTGGCCGACATCGCGCTGAAACCCGCCCGGGCGGCCTGAACCTGCGAGGCAAGAAACAGAGATGATCGCGACGCTGACACTCCGGGAAAGGCGCATCGGCCTCGGCCTTTCGATCCTGCTGGCCGTGATCGGCCTCGGCATGGCGGCGCTGGCGCGGCAGGGACCGATGGCCATTCACGGCGCGATGGCGCTCGTCCTGGGGCTCGGGCTCGTCTTCCTGATCGGCGGCGCGCTCTACGACCATCCCGAGCAGGGACGCGAGCGGCTCGCCCGCTACTACGATGCGCCGACGCGCTTGGGCATCATCATGGCGCTGTTCTGGGGGGTGATCGGCATGGGCGTCGGCGTCTGGGTCGCCGCGCTCATGTACTGGCCCGAGGCGACGCCGCTCTGGCCGGCGACGAGCTTCGGCCGCCTGCGGCCCGTGCATACCTCCGGCGTGATCTTCGGCTTCGGGGGCAACGCGCTGATCGCGACCTCCTTCTACGTGCTCCAGCGCACCTCGCGGGCGCGGCTGGCCGATTCCGTCAGCCCCTGGTTCGTGCTGATCGGCTACAACCTCTTCTGCCTCTGGGCCGCGAGCGGGTACCTGATGGGCTCCACCCAGTCGAAGGAATACGCCGAGCCGGAATGGTATGCCGACATCTGGCTCGTGGTGGTCTGGCTGACCTATTTCGCGCTCTACATCCGCACGCTGGCGCGCCGGGCCGAGCCGCATATCTACGTGGCCAACTGGTATTACATGGCCTTCATCCTGGTGGTGGCGATGCTGCACATCGTCAACAACCTCGCGCTGCCGGTCAGCTGGACCGAGGCCGAAAGCTTCCCGGTCTGGTCCGGCGTGCAGGACGCCATGATCCAGTGGTGGTACGGGCACAATGCCGTGGCCTTCCTGCTGACCGCCGGCTTCCTCGGGATGCTCTACTACTTCCTGCCGGTGCGGGCGCAGCGGCCGATCTGGTCCTATCGCCTGTCGATCCTGAGCTTCTGGGGCATCGTCTTCTTCTACATGTGGGCCGGCTCGCACCACCTGCATTACACCGCGCTGCCCTATTGGGTGCAGACGCTGGGCATGACCTTCTCGGTCATGCTGCTGGTGCCGTCCTGGGCCTCGGCCGGCAATGCGCTCGCCACCCTGAACGGCGCCTGGCACAAGGTGCGCGACGACGCGACGCTGCGCTTCATGTTCGT
>NZ_DAIUBO010000237.1:0-5738 GCF_036846665.1 Amaricoccus sp.
GGGCAGAGATCGTCGCCCGCCAGCACGTCTTTCAGCCGCAAGAGCTCGATGCGCGGATGGTCCCGCGCCACGCCGCGCGGCGCACCCTTCAGCGCCGCGCCCCAGAGCCGCAGCCCGGCCGCGCGCATGGAAGCGACCGCCTCGGCCAGTTCCGCCCCCTCGGGCCGCTGCACCGCGTCGCGATAGCGCTGCAACTGGTCCGCCGCCATGCGCAAGTAGCCGGAGCCCGCGCCGAGCCCCTTCGAGGAGATCGAGACATAGAGCCCGGATTCGCTGCCCGGCACGCGCACCACGCCGTAGGTACTGGTCTTGTAGGGCGACTTGTCCTTCGAGAAGCGGATGTCCCGGTTCTGCCGGAACATCCTGACGCTGCCGCCGAGATCGGCCGCCAGTTCCTCGAGGAGCCTCTCGAGCGGATCGCGGATCCCGCGCTCCCACGCCGCCCGGTTGGCCTCGAACCAGGCCTTGGAATTCTCCGCCTCGAGTCCGCGGAACCAGTCGAGCGCCTCCGCCCCGAAGCCCAGGAACGGCGCCTGCATCACCGCCCCCGCCGTCCCGTCCCGGGCGGAACCCGGCTGCGGCGCCCGGACGCGGGCGCCCCGCGCGACCGGCGGGGCGGTGCCGCCCGCTGCGAGGCCGGAACCACCTAGAAGTGGCCCTTCACGGTGTTGCTCCTGACCGAACGGCCGAAACCCTCGACATCCACCAGGGCATAGATCTCGTCCTGGCGCCAGTCCTCGTTCAGCTGGCTTCCGGGAACGACCGTCGACAGGCTGAAGCTCCCGTCCGGAAGCACATGGTTGGGGATGCCGACGCCGATGCCGAAGAGACTGTCGTCGAAGACCGGATCGTCGCCGCGGATCCTGGCCGCGACCTCCGCCCCGACCGAATTGTGGAACCCCTCGCCATTGACGACGACGAGATAGCGTCCCGGCTGATCCTCGGCCCGGCTGATGAAGAGCGTTGCACTCGCCATGACTTTCCTCCTTGGCACTCGACCTGAAGCAGACTCGCTCTGGAGGAAGGGGATTATACCACAGATCGCCGCCGACGGCAGCGCGGCGGCCGCGGGCGCTGGCGCGACAAAGGGTTTGGCGGAAGCCGGGTCAGCGCCTAGACTGTCTCGCCGCGGCCCGGATCGACGGTGCCGCAAGGCACTCAAGGGGAGGAAACCGAAATGGCAAGCACGCTCGACGGTGGCTGCGCCCATGTCCATACGCATTCGGATCGCGCTCCGGTCGACAATCACACCTGCCACTGCTCGGTCTGCAAGGCGGTGACCGGACAACCCGCCACCCATGTGGCGTTCTTCAGATACGCCGACGTGGCGGTGGACAACATGGACGGGCTGAAGCGCCAGCCGTTCAACGCCAAGAACCCCGACGGACCGCTGGAGCTCTGCACCTGCGCCGAATGCGGTGCGCCGATCATGCTCGACGACAAGATGCATCGCATCCGCGCGATCGTGCCGAACCTCATGGGCTTCGACGAGGGTTTCCCGGCCGCGACCTACCATGCCTTCTACGACCCGGCGACGGGGGAGCCGAAGCCCCGGGACGGCCGCCCGGTCTACGAGGGGCTGCGCCCGGATTTCGCCTGGCCCGACCCGAGCTGAGCCCCGCCCCGGCCGGGCCCCGGCGCGGCCCGGGGAACGCGCCGGCCGCCGGTGCATGCGGCGTGCATGGATCGTGCATGCCGCGTGCAAGCGTGGTGCATGCCGGAATCGCGCCCCTGGCCCGACGGGCCGCGGGACTCAGAACGTCAGCGCCTTGGCCTGGCGCACCTGCGGCAGCGCCGCGATCTCGGCGAGCGTTTCCGCCCCGATCACATCGTCCACGCCCAGCAGCGCGATCGCCTCGCCGCTCTTGACCGCCCGTCCCAGCGCGAAGGTCGCGATATTGACGCCAAGCGCGCCGAGCTTGGTCCCCAGCGCGCCGATATAGCCGGGCGTGTCGGTATTGGTGGTGTAGAGCATGTAGCGCATCGGCTCCGCTTCCAGCCCGATCCCCTTGATCTGGATGAACCGCGGCTTGCCATCGCTGTAGATCGTGCCGGCGACCGAGCGGGTCTGATGCTCCGTCGTCACGATCAGCCGGATGTAGGATCCGAAGGCGCCCTGGGCATCCTTCCGCGTCTCGGCGATGTGGATCCCGCGCTCCCGCGCCACCAGCGGCGCGGAGACCATGTTGACGGCACCTTCGCCGACCAGCGGCCGCAGCAGTCCCGCCGTCAGCGCGGCGGTGAGCGGGGTGAGGTTCAGGTCCCCGACCTCGCCCACGTATTCGATCTCGATCTCCTCGATCGCATGTTCGGTCACCTGCCCGGCGAAGCTCCCCAGCATCTCCGCCAGCGCAATCCAGGGTTTGAGGATCGGCGCCTCCTCGGCCGTGACCGAGGGCGCGTTGAGCGCGTTGGAGATCGCGCCATGGACCAGATAATCGGACATCTGTTCAGCCACATGCAGGGCGACGTTCTCCTGCGCCTCGGTGGTCGAGGCCCCCAGATGCGGCGTGCAGACCACGTTGGGCGCGTCGAAGAGCACGTTCGTCACCGCCGGCTCCTCGGCAAAGACGTCGAAGGCCGCCGCCGCCAGCCGGCCCTCCTTCAGCGCCGCCGCCACCGCCGCCTCGTCCACCAGCCCGCCGCGGGCGCAATTGATCAGCCGCGCCCCCGGCTTGATCCGCGCGATGCGCTCGGCCGACAGGATGTTCGCGGTCTTCTCCGTCTTCGGGAGATGGAGCGAGATGAAATCCGCGCGCGCCAGCAATTCGTCGAGATCGTCGATGCGCTCCACCCCCATCGCCAGCGCCCGTTCGGCGGAGAGGAACGGATCATGGGCGATCACCCGCATCTTCAGCCCGATCGCCCGGCTCGCCACCACCGAGCCGATGTTGCCCGCGCCGATCAGCCCGAGCGTCTTGCCCGAGATCTCCACGCCCATGAAACGCGACTTCTCCCACTTCCCCGCGCGCGTCGAGGCATCCGCCGCCGGGATCTGGCGGGCCACCGCAAACATCATCCCGATGGCGTGCTCGGCGGTGGTGATGGAGTTGCCGAAGGGCGTGTTCATCACCACGATGCCGCGGGCGCTGGCGGCGGCGATGTCGACATTGTCGACCCCGATCCCGGCGCGGCCGATCACCCGCAGCCGCTCGGCCCGGGCGATCAGGTCACCCGTGACCCTGGTGGCGGAGCGGATCGCGAGGCCGTCGTAGTCGCCGATGATCGCGGCAAGGCGCTCGGGATCCTTGCCGAGCTTCGGCTGAAAATCCACCTCGACACCGCGGTCGCGGAAGATCTGCACGGCGGCATCGGACAATTCGTCGGAAATCAGTACTTTGGGCATGTCTGCTATCCTGTTGCGGCAAGGGCCGCGGCAATGGGAAGGGTTGCGGGCGCGGCGATCAGCCGGCGCGGGTCACGGCGAAGGCCCAGTCGAGCCAGGGCGTCAGCGCCCGAACGTCGGCCGTCTCGACCGTGGTGCCGCACCAGATCCGCAGGCCCGGCGGGGCGTCGCGATAGCCCGCGATGTCATAGGCGGCGCGCTCGGATTCCAGGAGCTTCGTCATCCGCTTGACGAAATCGCGTTGCGCCGTCTCGTCCCGCGACGCGATCCCGGGGTCGGTGATGCGCAGGCAGACCGAGGTGTTCGAGCGCACCCGCGGGTCCGCGACGAGGTTCTCGATCCAGCCGGCGCCGTCCACCCAATCCTGCAGGGCGGCCGCATTGGCGTCGGCCCGGGCACAGGTGGCCTCGAGCCCGCCGAGCCCCTCCATCCATTCCAGCGCATCGAGGCAATCCGCCACGCAGAGCATCGAGGGCGTGTTGATCGTCTCGCCGAGAAAGATCCCCTCGATCAGCCGGCCGCCCTTGGTCAGCCGGAAGACCTTCGGCAGTGGCCGCGGCGGCACGAAGCTCTCCAGCCGCTCCACCGCGCGCGGGCTCAGGATCAGCATGCCATGCGCACCCTCGCCGCCCAGCGCCTTCTGCCAGGAGAAGGTCGTCACGTCGAGCCTCTCCCAGTCCAGCCGCTGCGCGAAGGCCGCCGAGGTGGCGTCGCAGAGCGTCAGCCCCGCCCGGTCCGCGGCGATCCAGGCCGCGTCCGGCACCCGCGCGCCGCTCGTCGTGCCGTTCCAGGTGAAGCAGACATCCGCATCCTGCTGTACGGATCCGAGATCGGGCAGCGCGCCGTAATCGGCACCGAGCACCCGGCAATCCGCCAGCGCGAGCTGCTTGGTCGCATCCGTCGCCCAGCCCTGTCCGAAGCTCTCCCAGACGAGCATGTCGACCGGGCGCGCGCCCAGCATCGACCACATCGCCATCTCGAAGGCGCCGGTGTCGGAGGCCGGCACGATCCCGATCCGGTAATCCTCCGGGACGCCCAGCAGCCGCGCCGTGCGCTCGATCAGGTCGCGCAACTGCGCCTTGGGCGCCGCGGCGCGGTGCGAGCGGCCCAGGAAGGCGCGCGCCGCCACCGCCTCCGCGCTCCATCCGGGGCGCTTGGGACAGGGGCCGGAGGAGAATTCCGGCCTTGCGGGTCTGTGCTGGGGTTTCGCGGGCGCGGCGACCGCATCGCCGACGGCTTGGGGGTGGCTCATCGGCCAGCTCCATGGTCAGGGTGATGTTGCCGAGCCCGCCCCGCTCACCCTGGTCCGGGGACGCGCCCGGAGCCCGGATAATCGATCTCCGGCACGGTGCCAAGCGCGATTGTGGCGCGCGCGCCGGTCCGGGCTTCTCCTGACTGCCGCCGCCCGATATGACGGAGCATCTTCGCAGGTATTTCCCCGATCATGCGCCCCGAATCCCCGACGCTCACCGCCTGGCTGCTCCTGTTCCTGCTCGGGCTGATCTGGGGCGGCTCGTTTCTCGGTGTCGCCCTGGCGCTCACCGGATTCGGTCCCGCCTGGGTGGCGGCGATCCGCATCGCCCTGGCGGCGGTGATCCTGCTCGGCGTCGCCTTCGCCACCGGCCAGGGCCTGCCCGCCTGGGCGAGCGACCGGGGCCGAAGGATCTGGCTGCATTGCGCCGGCATGGCGATCTTCTCCAATGCGCTGCCCTTCACGCTCCTTTCCTGGGGCCAGCGCCATGTCACCTCGGGCTATGCCGGCATCACCATGGCCGTGGTGCCGCTGCTGGTGCTGCCGCTCGCCCATGTCTTCGTGCCGGGCGAGCGCATGACCCCGCGCAAGGTGGCGGGCTTCGCCGTCGGTTTCGCGGGCGTCGCGCTGCTGATCGGGCCGGCGGCGATTCTCTCGGGCGAGGCCGGCACCGACGGTCTCGCCCGGCTCGCCTGCATCGCGGCGAGCTGCTCCTATGCGGTCGGCGCGATCATCACCCGGCTCGCGCCCGCCGGGCCGAAGCTCTCCTTCGCCGCCGCGGGGCTCCTGATCGCCGCCGTGGTGATCCTGCCCGTGGCGCTTCTGAGCGAAGGCATTCCCGCGAGCCCGCCGCCGGCGGCGCTCCTCGGCGTGCTCTATCTCGGCATCCTTCCCACGGCGCTGGCGACGGTGATGCTCGTCCATGTGATCCAGACCGCGGGCCCGTCCTTCCTGAGCCTGGTGAACTATCAGGTCCCGGTCTGGGCGGTCATCATCGGCTGGGTCGTCCTCGGCGAGACCCTGCCCGCGCAGTTCCTCGCCGCGCTCGGCCTCATCCTCGCCGGCCTCGCGACGAGCCAGATCCGCCTTTCGAGAGCGCGGGCCTGAGCTCCGGCGACCTCGGCATGCCTGCGTTTCACA
>NZ_DAIUBO010000238.1:0-5719 GCF_036846665.1 Amaricoccus sp.
TGTTCGGCGACATCGTGAAGGTGACGCCGACCTCGAAGGTGGTCGGCGACATGGCGCTGGTGATGGTAGCCCAGGGGCTGACGCGGGCCGAGGTCGAGGATCCGGAGGTCGACGTGGCCTTCCCCGAGAGCGTCGTCGGCATGATGCGCGGCGATCTCGGCCAGCCGCCGGGCGGGTGGCCGGAGGCGTTGCAGCGCAAGGTGCTCAAGGGCGAGCCCGCCGAGACCGGCCGGCCCGGCGCCCTGATGCCGCCCGCGGATCTGGGCGCCCTGCGTGCGGCGCTGAAGGCGGAGGCGGGGGACACGGAGGTCGATAACGAGGATTTCTGTGGCTACCTGATGTATCCCAAGGTCTTCACGGACTACCTGCACCGGCATCAGGACTACGGCCCGGTGCGGACCCTGCCCACGCCGGTCTTCTTCTACGGCATGGAGCCGCGCCAGGAGATCTCGGTGGAGATCGATCCCGGCAAGATCATCGAGATCCGGCTCCAGGCGGTCGGCGAGACCAATGCCGAGGGCGACGTGCGGGTGTTCTTCGAGCTCAACGGCCAGCCGCGCACCGTGCGCGTCCCCGACCGCCAGGCCCGCGCGATGGCGCCCAGGCGGCCCAAGGCGGAGGCGGGCAATCCCGCGCAGGTGGCGGCGCCCATGCCAGGCGTGATCGCGAGCGTCTCGGTCTCCGAGGGCAAGGCGGTCCAGGCGGGCGACCTGATGCTGACCATCGAGGCGATGAAGATGGAGACCGGGCTCTATGCCGACCGGCCCGGCGTGGTGAAGACGCTGCACGTCGCGCCCGGGGCGCAGGTCGATTCCAAGGATCTGCTGGTGGAGCTGACGCTGGACTGACCGGCGCAACAGGGAGAGAAGGCGTGCTTTTGGGCCTCGTGCTGCTCTATGTGGGGGCGGTGTTGTTCTTGAACGGGATCTGGATGCTCGGACGCATCGGCGACCGGGAGATCGTGGTGATCAACGTGGTCACCGGCGTGGTCGCCACGAGCGTCGCCGTCGCGCTGGCCTTCGGCGCGGGCGCCGACGCCGGATCGATCCGGGAGGCGGCGCTGACGCTCCTGTTCGCCACCACCTATTTCTGGGTCGCCCACAACCGGCTGAGCGACGTGGACGGGCGCGGCCTCGGCTGGTTCAGCCTGTTCGTCGCCGTGACCGTCGTGCCGGTCACCGTGGAGGCGGCCGTCACCGCGCGTGGCCTCACCGGCGCGTGGCTGGCGTTCAACTGGGCGTGCTGGGCGGTGCTCTGGTTCATGTATTTCCTGCTTCTCGCCCGGCAACGCCCGATCCTGCGCGCGACCGCCTGGGTGACGCTGCTGAGCGGCATCGTCAATGGCTGGATCCCGGGCTACCTGCTGCTCGAGGGCTGGCTCGGGGGCTGACCCGGACAATGTCCTCACTAGGACATGATGCAACATACTGGAATGGTTGAAGAAAAGTGTTAACGCGGTGAATCCGGCCTGCGTTTCGGGGGTCTCCTGCGCGATGGCGTCAGGTGCCGCCGGGGCGCGACCGGGGGCCCGAGCGCGGCGCGAGGGTCACGACCGGGGCGGCGTGGCGCTCGGCGAGGGGCGGCGCCAGCGCGTCCTTCAGCGCCGCCATCTGGCGCCGGTGCACCATCGGCGCGAGCGGTTAGGATGGGGTTTGGGTGGGCCGGGTGCCGAGGCCGCACATCGAGCGCGGGGCTGAAGGGTGCCCGCCCGATCCCGCACGGCGGTGTTCCGGCATCCGCCTCGCCCTTCGGTGCGCAGGCTTCTCACGACACCAAGCGGCATCGCCGGGGCGCGATGGCTGCCCCAGTTCAGGATAGGCCTGCGGTCTGTCGGCGGCCGTGGAGTCCGGCGATCACCGGGCGCAGGGCGGGGGCGAGGTCCTCGGCGATGAGGCCGGGGCCGGCGTGGTGGGCGGCGGCGCCATGCATCCAGACCGCGGCGGCGGCGGCCTCGAAGCCCGGCATGCCCTGGGCGAGCATTCCGGCCGCGATGCCGGTCAGGACGTCGCCGGAGCCGGCGGTCGCGAGCCAGGGCGGCGCCTCGGCGTTGATGGCGAGCCGGCCGTCGGGCGCGGCGACCACGGTATCGGCGCCCTTGAGCACGACGGTGGCACCGCTGCGGGTCGCGGCCGCGCGGGCGCGCTCGGGCTTCGGGCGCTCGGCGAGATCGGGGAAGAGCCGGGCGAATTCGCCCCCGTGCGGCGTGAGGACCACCGGGGCGGCGCGGCCGCGGATCGCGGCGAAGAGCGCATCGGGATCGGGCGCGAAGACGGTGAGCGCATCGGCGTCGAGCGCTGCGGCCGCGCCGCTCGCGAGCGCCGCCAGCACCAGGTCCCGCTCCGGGGCCTCCGTGCCCATGCCCGGCCCCAGCGCGACGGCGGTGAAGCGCGGGTCGGCCAGGATCGCGGCGAGGGCCGCGGCATCCTCCATGCGCCGCAGCATCACCACGGTCAGATGCGCGGCATTGACCGCCAGCGCGCCGGGGGGGCTCGCGAGGGTCACGAGGCCGGCGCCGGCGCGCAGGGCCGCGCCCGCCGCGAGCCGGGCGGCGCCGGTGCGGCTCATGGGGCCGGAGACGACGAGGGCATGGCCGCGGCTGAACTTGTGGTCGGCGAGGCCGGGGAAGCGCAGGGCGCCGGACCAGAGCGGGGGCGCGTTCTCGAAGGCGGCGGGGCGGATCTCGCCGAGCACGGATTCGGGGATGCCGATCTGGGCGAGATGCAGCGCGCCGCAGAGCGCGCGGCCGGGCAGGAGCAAATGGCCGGGCTTCTTGCGGAAGAAGGTCACGGTGGCATCCGCCGCGACCGCCACGCCGAGCGGCTGGCCGCTGTCGGCGTGCAACCCGCTCGGCAGGTCGATGGCGACCACCGGCGCCGGCGCGGCGTTCATCGCCTCGACGAGACCGGCGGCGGCGCCGGTCACCGGCCGGTCGAGCCCGGCGCCGAAGAGCCCGTCGAGGATCACCGCCGCCTCGGGCAACGGCAGCTCGGCGGGCTCGGCCGCCCCCGACCAGCGCTCGCGCGCGATCGCCGCGTCGCCGCGCAGCCGGGCGGGATCGCCGTGGAGCAGCACCCGGACGTCGCGCCCGCCCGCGCGCAGGCGGCGCGCCGCGACGAAGCCGTCGCCGCCATTGTTGCCCGGCCCCGCCACCACGAGCACGGGGCCCTCGGGGTGGCGAGCGGCGGTGGCCTCGGCCACCGCGCCTCCGGCGGCCTCCATCAGCGTCATGCCCGGCACGCCCCCGGCGATGGTCAGCGCGTCGGCCCGGGCCATCTCGGCGGCGGTCAGGAGCTCGATCATGTCAATGCGCCTCGAGCGCGGCCTGGATGCGCAGGTATTCGGTAATGTTGTCGAGATCGACGATCCCCGCCAGCAGGCCGCCGCGGGTGATGCAGACCAGCCGGGCGTCCTTCGCCCGGAGGTTCTCCAGCAGAACCGCCAGCGAGGTCGAGACATCGGCGGTCTCGACCGGTGCTGCGACCTCGCTGACGAGCCCGTCGGGGCCGAGGTCGCGCAGGCCGCGCAGGATCGCCGCCTGGGTCAGGACCCCGGCGATGCGGCCGTCCTCGACGATCGGAAAGTCCTTCTGGGTGCCGGCGAGGGTAAGGTCGATGGCGCGCGAGAGCTTGTGCCAGGGCGCGATGGTCTGGAAGTCGGTGATCATCGCCCGCCCGGCCGGCTGGTGGGCGAGGCGCGCCTCGGCCTCCACCGCGCCCGCCTCGGCACCCGCGCCGATCCAGACGAAGACCGCGATCAGCACGAGGAACGGGTTGCCGGTGAGCCCGAGGAAGCCGAGCAGGATTGCCAGCGCCTGGCCGATGCGCGCGGCGAGTCGCGTCGCGCGCACCCGGTCCATGCGGAAGGACAGCACCGCCCTGAGCACCCGTCCGCCGTCCATGGGAAAGGCGGGCAGCATGTTGAAGACCGCGAGCAGCAGGTTGGCCGCGAGCAGGGTCGGCAGGATCGCGCCGCCGGCGAGATCGGTGCCGGTCAGCGCGCCGGCGCGCCCCGCGACCGCGAGGCCGAGCCAGAGCGTGGCGGCGATCAAGAGGTTCACCGCCGGGCCGGCCAGCGCCACGAGGATCTCCTGGCGCGGGTCCTTGGGCATGGAATCGAGGAGCGCGAGCCCGCCGATGGGCAGGATCGTGATGCTGCGCGTGCCGATGCCGAAGCGCCGCGCGGTGAGCGCATGGCCGTATTCGTGCAGCACGACGCAGAGAAAGAGCAGGAGGATCAGGGAGAGGCCGGTGAGCACGCCCGCCAGCGTGCCGGTCTCGTTCCAGGAGACGAAGGCGAACCAGGCCAGCAGCAGCAGGAAGGTCACGTGGACGTAGACGTCGATTCCGGCGAATCGGCCGAGCCTTGCGGACCATTTCATGCGCGAGAACCCCGCTCTTGCCCCGGCGGCTTGACACGGATCATGTCCGGCCGTCCGAACCGCGCTATGGTGCCCCGGAACCGGCGGCCTGCGCAAGAATGCCGCGGGTGGGGGGACGGGGCGGGACCATCGCATGTGGAGCTCATTCATTCTTCTTCGATCGTCCGAGAACAAGACGAGGGCAGCGCCCGGCCCGGGCGGGTGCGGAGCGCCCGCCTGGGGGGCGGGGCGGGCGCTGCCCGGCGGTGCCCGCCGGGCCTGATGGTGATGCCGGGCCCCGTCGAAACTCAGGCGGACGGGGTCGCGTTGGCAGGCGCAACTCTCCGGGGCCAGAAGGCGGCTGCCGCGTCGCGGGTATGCAGGCAGGAGGGGGGCTGAGCGATGACCATCCGCAACCTGCACCATGCGCTGGCGCCGGCCTCGGTGGCGGTCTTCGGGGCCACGGAGCGCGCGGGCTCGGTCGGTGCCGTGGTAATGCGCAACATCCTCGCGGGCGGGTTCGAGGGCAAGGTCTGGCCGGTCAATCCCAAGCATCGCCGCGTCATGGGGCTCGACTGCCTCGCTCGCGCCGCGGACCTGCCGGAGGTGCCCGATCTCGCGGTGGTGGTCACGCCGGCCGGAACCGTGCCGCGGCTCGTCGCCGAGATCGGCGCCACGGGCTGCAAGGCCGCCGTGGTGATCACGGCGGGCGTCGGCGCCGCCGACGGGCTGCGCCAGGCGATGCTCGACGCCGCGCGGCCGCATCTTCTGCGCATCATCGGCCCAAATAGTGTCGGGCTCATCGTGCCGCCGGCCAAGCTCAACGCGAGCTTCGCGCATATGGGGGCGGCGCCGGGCAATCTCGCGCTCCTCTCCCAATCGGGGGCGATCGCCACCTCGCTGATCGACTGGGCGGCGGAGCGCGGCATCGGCTTCAGCCAGATCGTCTCGCTGGGCGACATGGCGGACGTGGACATTGGCGATTATCTCGACCTGCTCGCCGGGGACGCGAAGACGCGGGCGATCCTGATCTATTGCGAGAGCATCCCCCAGGCGCGGAAGTTCCTCTCCGCCGCCCGCGCCGCCGCGCGGCTGAAGCCGGTGATCGCCGTCAAGGCCGGGCGCTCGCAGCAGGGCGCGCGGGCCGCCGCGACCCATACCGGGGCGCTCTCGGGCGGCGACGCGGTGGTGGAGGCGGCGCTGCACCGCGCCGGCGTGCTGCGGGTGCGCGGGCTGGCGGAGCTCTTCGCCGCCGCCGAGACGGTGGCGCGGTTCCGGCCGCTCGACCGCGCCCGGCTCGGCATCGTCACCAACGGCGGCGGCGCCGGGGTGCTCGCGGTCGACCGGCTCGCCGACGGCGCC